>NZ_MAFX01000036.1:0-9422 GCF_001683555.1 Methanohalophilus sp. DAL1
AGAAGTAGCAATCCAATGCAGACAATTGTGGATAATCAGGGGATACTGCCCTCCAAAACCATCAGTTGAGATGTGTTTGGACAATATGCTCGCATATGCCCACACAATAACAAGGCCATAGGCAACATCCCTGTTTTTCAGCATTGTCACGGCTCCTATAAGAAAGCCAAGAATGATTATTATAGATGCCCATGTGGGTTCACTTAAACCAAAACCCTGCCAGTTCAGACTGACAAGAAGAACAGTGGCGTTGGCAATGGAGGAAATTGAGAAGAGAATTCCTATTTTATTTAGTAATTTACCTCTGGCAGTATCCGTATTGTCCTGAAATACTCCAAGCTGATATAGTGTATATCCTGCCAGCAGCATATAGATGAGTCCCCAGATTGCAAAGGTCCAGCCTGCCAGGGCAAAGAGGTTGGGATAGAAATCCGATATCTGGCCGGTAGTTAGTCCATTGATAGGGAGAGCATTGGCCAGTGAATTGACAATAATCATTGCCAAAAAGGTTACTGTGGTGATTATTTTGATCATCAATGTTGGCTGGTTTTGTTCTATATTTCCCTTACCTTTGAAATATTTCTGCAAACTAATTGATGTAAATCAGGAGAGATATTTGTATCGCTGCTTATACTTTCTTCCTTTCAATCGCCTGCCAGACGTGGACTCCCTTGGACATGTAGACCAGACTTACCAGCAGGTAGATCTGGTGCCAGATAAATGAAGATACAAGATTGGATTTCCATTGCCCTGAGAGCAGTGCCAGGCCAAAAATAACCCATACTCCGATGCCCCATAAAATATTGATCCCACCCAGTACCACCGACCAGAGTATCACTGCCAGGAAGAATGAGGCAGGTGCTATGAAGAACATAATAAATCTCAGGGGCAGCACAAACAGCCCGAATTTTCCGTAACTGGGTGAGATCAGACCGAGATTGTGCAGAGTGGCTTCCTGCAATCGTGCCGAACGCCTGAGTTTCTGGCGGCGCTGCTGGCTCATGTCATTGGTGATATATTCAGAGAACCGGGCAGAGGATTCGTAGAGGCAACGGTAGCCATTGCGGATGATGCGCAGCGCCATGCCTGCATCGGATGCACCCTTTGTTTCGGGAATCGGAGAAAAGGCTTTTTTCCTCAGCACAATAAGGGGGCCATTGAAACAGTAGGTGGAATGCAGGCCGCTTTCCCAGGAACACATCTTCCCATAAACATCCCTGTAAGCCTTCTCGGAATGGGTGGTAAAGGAATCCCTGCGAGCGATGGGTTCCAGTTCCCCGCAGACCGCTCCAATCTTCTCATCGCTGAGCAACCGGCCCAGGGCGTGGTTTACCGCATCAGGCTCAAAGGTGACATCTGCATCCGTTGTCACCACAAAATCGGTAGTTGCCTCTCCTACTCCCATGTTCACCGAGGCATTGGTACCGGTACGTTTTTCCTTCACGATCACTTCGCCGGATAGGTCATACTTTTTAAAAGCCTCTGCAGCCAGCCCTACCGTATTGTCTGTGGACTGGTCATCCACTACAATCACATGAATATTTTCTGCAGGATAATCCATTTCCACAAGGTTTTTGATGCGGTGTTCGATGACCTCGCTTTCATTGTAGGTGGGAATTACCACTGTGATCGGAGGCTGGGAATTAGGCGTGTGGATTTTTGAGTTGGGGGATCTAAGGATGGCCAGGACGTAAATAAGATATGTAATAACCGGGATGGCGGTGAATATTATTGCTGCGATGAGTAGGGAGTTCATTGGTCTGGATTTGGGTGTGAATGGGATATAATTGTTTGGGATGTTATGTATATATTTAACTTTTAGAGCAGGAGTATCCTTCCGTAGTGTGTGTGTACATAGCGTGATCTTTGCAGGCCACAGGCCGTATTTATTCTCTGTATCCCGGGCAGTTGCAGGAGTTGTCCGGACAGACTCATTCTGTTATCGTGGATGGCAGGAATGTGGTGGAGCCGGATGCTTTTATTGATGCAGGGTTTGTGTATAAGGGGATTGGCAGAGGGGATAAGAACGGGCATAAGATGTTTGAGTAAATACAGATCGATACATATCTATACTTTATAGGGACAAGTATAATTATGAATAGATAAAGAATAATCTATGATAAAAGAACAGAGGAAGAAAAATGAGTGCACTTGCATTGGAAATACCTGATGATGTTGTAGATGCGATTCATTTGCCCCCGGAGGATTTGGATCGGGAACTGCACAAAGAACTTTCTTTGGCATTGTATCAACGTGGTATACTTTCATCCGGTAAAGCCTGTGCTCTTGCCGGGATGACTCGATGGGAGTTCGAGGAACTTTTGGGGCGACATGGAATTTCCCGTCACTATACTGAACAAAATTTGGATGAAGATCTTGATTATGTCCGAAGCCATCAGTGATTCTTCCACTTTGATTCATTCTGCAGGGATTGGTCGCCTGGAGTTAGTCAACTACCCCTCCCTTACGACAAGGGGCTTGAATGTCAATTAAGCATTCGTCTGGGTGGCTGACAAGCACCCCAGAGATTCCAGGATATACCTGTAATCTCGTGTTTTGTGTTCAATATTCATTGCACCAATTAAGTCTGCATTGTTTTCATAACCACATTTTTCACATCTAAAAGACAATCTATTACGATTGTTTTGTGAGATATGATTACATCGAATACATGTTTGAGAAGTATAAGAAGGGTCAACATAATGTGTAATTATGCCTGCTTCTTTTGCTTTGTATTCAATGAACGTTTGTAATTGACGAAAAGCCCAACTACTGTGGTTATGTCTTCTCTTTTTGGGAGTTTTATAAAGAGTTGAGTCACGTATTCCTGATAAATCTTCCAGACCTATTACAGATACACCTTTTTCAACTGCAAATTTCACAATTTCTTTTGAGATTGTGTGGTTTACATCTCGCATAAGACGTTTCTCTTTACCTGCAATATGTTTTAACATACGTTTTGCAGATAAAGTTCCCTTCGATTGTAAACGCTTTCGCATTGACTTGTACTGGTTGCGAATATTCTTAATTTCACCCCCAGCAAAAAAACTACATTTCCTGTCGGTAGTGGAAGCAACAGCAAGATAGTTCATACCAACATCTATACCCATAAAGGTAGATGCATCTGTCAATTCTTTATCAGGGATTTCTTTCTCCACACACAGATGGAAATAATAATCTCCATCCCTGTGTTTTACAACTTTGGATGCCTGATATTTCCATGAACCATCAAAATACTGTTTTGCGTAATCATAATTCAAAATGGAATAAGATTTTCTTCCATTAATAGTGGTTATTTTGACCGTATCTTCACTAACAGTAAAATCCCTTTTGTAAGAAAAGGTCATCGAAGACGGCGAAAATTGTACCTTTTGCCATTTCGACTTTTTCTGTTTGCTTAATGTTTTGTAACATCCTGCCACCTGTCTTGGAATGTTGCAACTCATCTGGGATTTTAATTTTAATGTTTCACGAAGATAGGAGTAAACTTCCTTCTGTAATTTCATTGCTGGAATTGGTTTACCATTGTCAAAAACGATTTCAGAAGCATAATTCATTCCATCTGAATATTTCTGCATAGTTTCCACTAAATCATTATCAGGATTTGTTATTTTCAAGATAACTGTTTTAGTGAGAAACATACAATAGTATGTTCACTTACATATTATAAAAAATTGCTTTTGTGAAATATCAGGCGCATTCCTCTCCTACCTTACGAAAAGGAGAATCCTGCTCGAAAAGTTGAAAGAATTTTATGATAAGACCCTCATTACGCCTGATGTGTGGAAGGAGGTTGTTGAGGAGGGCCATGGCAGATCCGGTGCTCTTGAGGTGAGGAAAGCCCACAGTTTGGGTTGGGTAAAGATCATGGCACCTGCAAATGAGTCCGTGGTTCGATTGCTTAAGCGGGAATTACATGCCGGAGAGGCTGAAACTATTGCACTGGCTATTGAGCAGCAACCTGATGTAGTTTTTCTGGATGAGTCCGAGGCAAGAAGAGTAGCGAACCTGTATGGATTGCGGATAACCGGAATTATTGGTATTTTGATGCGTGCGAAGTCTGAAGGCAGAATTATGTCTCTTCAGGATGAATTAGATAAACTTCGTAACGAGACAGGATTCTGGATTGACGATAAATTGTATAATCGGGTTTTACAATATGCAGAGGAATAACATTATTAATGCAGCCATACCGGATCGGCCTTTCCTCAATGATTCAGATGATGCCAGGAATACCCCGGCAGAGCCCTATCGTGATCTATTGATCGATGCAGGTGCGGAGGTTAAAGTACACGATCCGCATGTCCTGCAGTATCCGGATGTGGAGATCTCCCAAGACCTGGATGCAGTGCTGGACGGTGTGGACGCAGTGGTGATCTTTGCAGGGCACAGGCAGTATTATTCTCTGGAGCCAAAGGTTTTGCAGGAGTTGTCCGGACAGGCTCATCCAGTTATTGTGGATGGCAGGAATGTGGTGGAGCCGGATGCTTTCATTGATGCAGGGTTTGTGTATAAGGGGATTGGCAGAGGGGATAAGAACGGGCATGAAATATTTTGATTAATTTAGTGTTATCAACACCTCAAATTGTGGCTATCATATCTGAGCCACAAATCAAATTTTATTTTTATTGCGAGGTCAAGAGGCCCGAGCTGAGGTCATAGCACGCAATGTTGCCATTATCTAAAGGGCCGCAGCTAAAAACTGGCGGGCGGCTGCCTGGTGGCTTGAGCGCAGTTGTCCGGAACTTAGCGAAAAGGGAATGTGGAGGTCAATGTGAACCAGAACGTTTCCCGCACGCAGGTAAATCTTGCCAAGATTGCCAATTCACCGGAGGTGCTGGAGAAGGCCAACGAATTGTCCAGAGAACTGAATGAACTATACGAGGAGGACAAGGACTGATCTTTTTGCAGGAGGTGGCTTTCTGAGGGCGACAATCCATACAACCGTGGACAGGAATACACTTTCGGTAATCTACTGGGTGATGAAGGAGCGGAAGTGCAGGAAAAGCATGGCGCTTGACCATATTGTTGGAGAGTATGAAAAGCGTAAACGGAAAGCTCAGGTCGATGAGGAGGCGGAGAGGGTTATTGAGAAACTTGCGGATAGGGGAGGGAGGAGGGTGTGAGTGTTTGTTGGGAACGTTTGTGCTGATTTGTTTGTCTGTGAGTGGATATTAATTAAAAAATCTTTTATTTATATCGGAATAATATATAAATGAATTCATAGAGTGTAATGCTATACTCTTTATTTTATGTAGCACTATGCAGAGATTTCTTATGGAAAATATAGCCGATATAAAGGCATATTACTAGATTCAAAACTGAGAGAGTAGAAACTTTTAGTGATATTTCTGTTAACGTCTGAATGTCGAAGCTAATTGGATATGAAAGGCCACTGAAAAAAAATGATTTTACATGTGAGCCTAAAATCCAAAAATAAGTCATTTGGACCAAAAAAATGTGCCATGATGCTTGGCCTAGTTTTTTAATTAAAGATTGAATGAGATTTGTTGCATCTTCCGGAAAATAGGATATGCCTGCAACAATAATTAGGAGTGTCCATAGGTAGGAAGGGGAATGCTGACTTGACCATGCAGGGTATATAAATGATGGTTGATAATTGAGATAATTAACTACAAATATATAAATGGAACTAAGTAATGCACCTAAAATAAGGATTTTAATAGGGGTTTTGTGGTTTATTGCAAGCCAAACTCCCAATGCTCCTGCAAAAAAATAACGTATATAGAGGAGTCTATAAACATCTACAGGGACAGATAATAGTATCATTAATTGTTCAAGTGTTAGGGAGATCAAAAAAGTAAGGGGAATGAAATATTTGGGATATTTAATAATCCAAACATATAGAATTGGTAGTATTAGAATATGTTGTATAATTAATGGTACAAAATAACTGCCTGGGCCATGTCCTCCTGAAATAAAAGAAGTTATTATGTTTGTGATTTGAATCGGGCCTACATCAGGATATATATATATATATATATATATATTATTTGAATGGTAAATACTACAATGAAAGGAACGATTATTCTTTTTATGCGACGAGAGAGTAACCTTATACTATATAATTGAAGCAACGTTGAATTTTGGTGGCGTTTATATGATAAAGCACCAACATATCCAGCAATAATGATAAAAATTGGAACTGCTTGCCATATATGAAATGGAGCACCGGTTATCAATAATAATTCTCTTGGCCAAGTATGTAGCAAAATAACTGAAATTATAGCAAAGCCCTTTAAGATGTCAATCTGATCAAGGTGAACATGTCCTTGTGTTATGGTAATCCCTCATTCATCAAATATGTCTGTATATCATATTTTGGATATTAAAAGTTCGTTAGTTCTTTGCTTTATTCAGTAGAATATTTTGATTTGCAATGTCTTTTTGAACCTCTTTTAAATTGTCTTCTCTTAAATATCCTGATTATTTTGTTTCCTTGGCAGAGTCTGTCAATATCGTATTGTATCTGTAACTATCAGGCTTCATATTTCTTTTTCAGGTCTAAAATTATTGAACCTCCATATGTGATTATATTTGTAGTGATTTTTGCATACATATTTTCTTTTTGGGAGGGAATTAGTTGGAAATCTCTTTGTATACACAATCTGACAAGAAATTATTGATGTGTGCACAAGAGCATTTCGTTAGTGTGGATGAGGATGACTAAATAATACATATATATGTCACAATTGTATCACGTATACAGTGGCTTTTATGATATAGTAGAATTATCTATTTGTAGAAATCTGGTTTAGTATGTTCATATTACGAATATCATCTGAGAAGGAATTTAAGTCCATCCTTGGCGTTTCGAATGTAACCTGAGTATTATTTGCAAATCTCATCAGATTCTTTAAGAATTCAAAATCGTATTCACCCTTCCCAATCGCTAAATGTTCATCCTTCTCATAATTCAATCTGCCATCTGCAATGTGAAAATAAGAGGGATTCAATTCCATAAACTCCGATATAAAATCTTTGTAATCGAGCCTTAAACTAATTGCAGCTTTGACTGCATGATTCAGGTCCAGACAGAATCCAAATTTTGATCCCATCAACGATTCAATCTGTTCCGGCGAATAGCCTATCATTTGCTCATCATAAAGTCCGATTTTTGGCATATTTTCAATCAATATTCTATCATCATCTATCATTTGCAGAAAATCCAGCGATTTGTCAATGGAACCAAATCCCGGATGCAAAACCAGATACTTTGCATTCAGTTTATCAGCCCATTCTATACATTCATCAATGACTTGAATATTAAAATCCCATTTACTCTCGTCCGCAATGTTGAAACCATGTCTTTCAGTAGTGATATGTATCACATACGGAACATCCTGCTTCAGGAAAGGGTCTATTTCAGTATTTGGGATTGGTGTGAGCTCAATATACTGGAAGACATCTTCTTTTATAAGGCAAGCAGCTTTGTCAATAACATCTGCATTGGTAGACCAGAGTTTCAAACCAAAATTCATTCAATCAAATCCCATTTCAAAGGGGTTCCTGGTTGAATATCTGTTCGTGCTTTTTTGCCTATTACGGAAGAAAGATGGCACGGGTGCAAACCAAACCCCGGTCTTATGGAACGTACATTATTATCGGTAAAAAACTCTCCTCTTTTTATATCATTCACTACAAAAAGAGAACGTGAAAACTCCCGGCTCCGTTTCATTTTCTCCGTAAGCTCATAACTAACTCTCCCCAGCGCTTTTTCAACGTCTCTTACAGAGTCAACCATCTCTTTGAATTCATGAGGCTCAAGCGAAAACTGAGCATCCGGTCCACCAATGTTACGGTCCAGTATGAAATGTTTTTCAATTATTTTAGCACCGAGTGCAGTAGCAGCTATCGGCACGGAGGTCCCAGGTGTATGATCTGATAGTCCTACAACGGTTTTGAAAGTATCTTTGAGGTTTGGAATTGTATTGAGGTTTATTTCTTCAAGAGGAGAGGGGTACGCAGAAGTACATTTTAAAAGTGCTATCTGTTTATTGCCCATCCGTTTACATGCATTTACTGCTTTTTCAATATCTGTAAGTGTGGCAATACCTGTAGAAATTATTACAGGTTTTCCTTTCGATGCAACATATTCTATGAGAGGAATGTCTGTAATTTCAAAGGAAGCGACTTTGTAAGCAGGAACATTCATGTCTTCAAGAAAATCTACTGCAGTTTTATCGAATGGCGATGAAAAAAATATAAGCCCCATCTCTTCAGCGATTTTCTTGAGTTTGGGTTGCCATTCCCATGGAGTGTATGCTTCCTTGTAAAGCTGGTACATTGTCTTTCCATCCCAGATGGTACCCTGCTTGATCTGGAAGTATTCGTTGTCACAGTCCATGGTAATAGTATCTGGAGTATATGTTTGTATTTTGACAGCATCAGCCCCAGATTCTTTTATGGCTTTTATTGTATCGATTGCCAGGTCATAATTTTGTAGATGGTTGGCGGATAATTCTGCTATTATAAATGAGGGGGACGAATAACCTATACTTATGTTATTAAAATACATGTACATTGTATAACCTTCGAATAACAAATAGATCAATTAACTTCAAATAGTCAGCAAATTATTAGATACTTGACGTATAAGAAAGTTACATTTTTAAATAGATTTGGTATGAAGGAATAGATTTGTAATCATTTTATTCCTAATACATCAATCAATTTAAAGCCAATATGAGAATATAAAAGAGTCGTTGTAGTATGAATATAGGAATTGGTGTAGACATCGATGATATATCTAGGTTTGAAGAAATTAAGGGTAATAAGCCTTTTTTAATGAAATTTTTATCAACACAAGAATTGAAATATTGTTATTCAAAAACAGACCCTACACCTCACATTGCAGTAAGATTTGTAGGAAAAGAGGCTGTAATAAAAGCTTTGTACAATATAGGTATATGCGATGTTTTTTTTAAGGATGTACATATTCTTAATTAGAACAATGGTGTACCATACATAGAAATGAAAAAACATGAAGACAAATTAAATATAAAGATTAGCTTATCTCATTCAAAAGAAAACGCTATTGCTTTTGTGATAGCTATGGAGGTTACTGACAATGAGTGAAGAAGATACTATAAAAAAGATATTTGGAGAAGTTATTGGAATCGATGAATCAGAAATTACTGATTCTATCGCCTACAATTCATATGAATCGTGGGATTCACTGGTTCATCTTGAACTTGTAAATGAATTAGAAGATACATTTGATGTGGAATTCGAAATGGATGACATTATTGCAATGGAAACATTTGGAAAAGTCAAAGAAATCGTAAAGAAATACCTTTCTTGAGTCCAACAGTGATAGATATGAATTTTGTTGATTTCCTGTTTGAAAATAGTAAAGATTTAGATAAGATAGCTATAGAATATGGTGACAACTATATTAA
>NZ_MAFX01000037.1:0-9360 GCF_001683555.1 Methanohalophilus sp. DAL1
GTGTTGACGTACCCAACGACAAGGTCATCGAAGAAGTAGCAGCCCACAAAGGCGAGAAACTTCTGCTCTCCGGCTCTGCCCTTATGACCACTTCCATGCTCGGCCAGAAAGACGTCATGCGTCTGCTCGAAGAAGAAGGTCTGCGTGACTCTGTAAAAGTAATGTTCGGTGGCGCTCCGGTCACAGATTCCTGGATTAAGGAAATCGGTGCTGACGCAACAGCAGAAAACGCAGCAGAAGCCGCAAACGTGGCTCTTGACTTAATGAAATAAAATCTGGAGGATTAATTTATGACATTTACCAAATCCGTAACTTGCTATGATTTTTATGACCGTGCCCAGACCGGTGAGAAATGCACCCAGGATGACTGGGACTTAATGACCATCCCGATGAAGTCAATGGAACTGAAGCAGAAATACAATCTTGACTTTGGTAAGGAATTTGTTCCAACCGACAAGGACCAGATGGAAAGGCTGTTCAAAGCCGGTTTCGAGATGCTTCTGGACTGTGGTATCTGGTGTACCGACACCCACCGTATCGTCAAATACACAGAAGACGAGATCTGGGATGCAATCAACAATCCGCACAGGGAATTCCAGCTTGGTAGCGGTCGTGACGCAGTCTACTGCCGCAAGCGTAGTGTAGGTGACAAGAGAAAACCAATCGTGCAGGGTGGTCCAACCGGTTCCCCAATATCTGAAGATGTCTTCATGCCTGTGCACATGAGTTACGCTCTTGAGAAAGAATGTGACACCATCGTCAACGGTGTAATGACCTCTGCCCGTGGTAAATCTCCTGTACCCGGCAGTCCTTACGAAGTTCTTGCATCCAAATCCGAAACCCGGCAGATCAGGACCGCCGCTTCCATGGCAGGTCGTCCCGGTATGGCAGTTTAGGGCCCTGAGACTTCTCTGTCTGCTCAGGGTAACATCGGTGCAGACTGTGCCGGTGGTATGAACTCCAACGACAGCCACGAAGTATCCCAGCTGAACGAACTTAAGATCGATCTTGACGCAATCGCTGTCATTGCCCACTACAAGGGTAACAGTGACATCATCATGGATGAACAGATGCCTATCTTTGGAGGCTACGCCGGCGGTGTTGAGGAAACAGCCATTGTCGATGTTGCAACCCACCTGAACTCTATGGTAATGAGCAGTGCCAGCTGGCACCTTGATGGTCCTGTGCACATTCGCTGGGGCTCCACCAATACCCGTGAGACCCTTATGATCGCAGGTTGGACATGTGCCACCATTTCCGAGTTCACAGATCTGCTGTCCGGTAACCAGTACTATCCATGTGCAGGTCCATGTACCGAGATGTGCCTGCTTGAGGCTGCTGCCCAGTCCATGACCGATACGGCATCCGGTCGTGAGATCCTGTCCGGTGTTGCATCTGCAAAGGGGGTCATAACTGACAAGACTACCGGTATGGAAGCACGTATGATGGGAGAAGTCGCACGTGCAACCGCTGGTATGGATATCGATACTGTCAACCAGATTCTGGATAAACTTGTAGCAAGCTATGAAGGCGATTATGCCAATGCGCCTGCAGGCAAGACGTTCCAGGAATGTTATGATGTTGCAACCGTTACACCGACCGAGGAATACGTCAAGGTCTATGACGGGGCAAAGAAGAAACTCGAAGACCTGGGTCTGGTGTTCTGAGACCACTGGTCAAGATCGGTATATGATACCGATCTTGTTTTTCCCTTTTTTATACAGAAACTATTAATAATATACACTTCCATCAGCTATCCGATATAATGGGTTCTTCGCTAAGTGATACGGTTTGGCTTTCTGATAAGAGATTAAATCTCTTGCTTCTTTTAATGGAAGGTCCCAGGAACATCGATCAGATCAAGACATCTCTGAATGTGACTTCCAGGGGGATGATGCCCCAGATAAAAAAACTGAAAGAGAAGTACCTGATAGTTGAAGAGGGTGATCAATACTGTCTTTCCACGATTGGGGAATTAATTGTTGAGAAAATGCTTCCTCTCTTGAACACGATAGAGATGGTGAACAATGATAATGCCTATCTGGAAGAACATGACTTAAGTGAACTACCACCAAAATTATTTCGCAGGCTGTATGAACTTGGAAATTACCTTTTGATTGAACCAGACCTGAACCATACATTTGAAATTCCCCGGGAATTCACTGAAAACCTGCTCAAGTCCAAAAATATAAAATCGATAATCTCTTTTTACCGACCGGAATATCCTGATATTTATTGTGAATTAATGGAACATGCAGAGAGCATGTCATTGATTATGACACCACCGGTTTTTGAAAGAATGAAGCAGTCATGCAATTCTAAAATGACCCGCCTTATAAGGGCTCCGCATATTCATGTGTATATTTTCCCGGAAAATAGCAGACCTCCGGGCCTTGACACTTCAGATTGGTTTACTTACATAAGTTTTCTTGATAAAAACGGCCGTTATGATCATAAAGATATAATGAGTTTTGACGAGAGTGCCCTTAAATGGGGAGATGAGCTTTTCGACTATTATTGCTCTCTTTGTGAAAAGATTGAAATTTGAAGGATATTAGATGACTCCACAGGAACTTATTGACACTATTTTTCTTTCCGACAAGAGAGAAAGATTCCTTTTGCTTTTGCTTGAAGGTCCCACTGATATAAAAAAAGTAAAAGAGCATCTAAATGTAACCTCTTCCTCCATTCTTCCTCAAATCAAAAAGTTACGGGAAAAAGGCCTTGTCTTCAAAGATGATGAGGGGATCTATGACCTTACAACTACCGGGCGCTTGATAGTTGAAAACCTGTCACCACTTGCATGTATGCTTGATGTTTTTGATTCAAAGGAGTATTACTGGGACACACGCGATATGGAGGCAATTCCCCGCCATTTGGTGGAAAATATAGGTCAGCTGGGTGAAGTTGAAGTTATTGAACCCGATCTTGACCACATGTATGATCTGCAACTGCAGTTACATTCAAATATGCTCAAATCCAATTATATTAAATGTCTGATTTCTTTTTTCCATCCTGATTATGTTGAATTTTTTAATTCCCTTTCTTCTGCAGGCAAGAATCTGGAATTGATTTTTACGGGTTCAGTAATGGAAAGAATACTGGCCGAATCGCCTTCAGATATACAAAAACTGATCGAGCAGGAAAATGTTGATAAAAGGCTTTTCCGGGAAAACGACTACATTCCTTCATTGATTATTGGTGATGATTTTACTTACTTCTGTTTTTTCAATAAATCACACATGTATGACCACAGGGACATAATAAGTTTCACTGAAGGTTCAATTGATTGGGGGACACAGCTATTTGTTTATTGTCGTGACCTTTCTGTTCCTGTTTCCTCTGAGATGCTGTCTGAAATCATAAACGGAAGTGAGTGATTTGGCATGGAAAGACCTGTCACTGAGGTTTAAACTTGTTCTTTATATTGTGGTCAGTGTTTTTCTCATCCTGTCGATTTCATCTTCAATAGTCATATCAACGGTTACTTCACAGGAGGAACAGCTCGCTTATGACCAATCTGCTAAAATGGCACAAAGTTATGCCAACCAGTTCAATGCAGATATGAAGTCCAATATGGCTATTGCAAGGGATATAGCCACCACAATGGGTGCTATTCATGATTCTTCTACAAGAGAAGAAGCCAGTCATGTAGTACGCAGCATACTTGAGGATAATCCTCAGCTGATAGGAACTTATAGTGGCTTTGAGCCCGATGCTTTTGATGGAGAGGATGAACGTTACATAAATACCACAGCTCATGATGGGACGGGAAGGTTTCTTCCCTACTGGAACAGGATAGGGGGGGATATAGATGTTGAGCCACTTGTTGATTACAGTACATCAGATTATTACCAGTTACCAAAACGGGCAAAGCAGGATGTTTTAACCGAGCCCTATTTCTATCAGGGTGCTTTGATTGTGAGTTATGTCTCCCCGATAATTGAAAACGATAAATTCATAGGTATAGGCGGGGTGGATGTAGGTCTGGATTACGTAGATAATACGGTTAGTAGTGTAAAGGCGTTTGAGACCGGTTATCTGTTTATGGTAAGCAATACCGGTATTATTATTTCCCATCCCACAAATAAGGATTGGATTGGTTCCAAAAAACTCAGGGACTTTGATAATCCCGTCTTTCATGAGGTTGCCAGTGATATTGAAAAGGGCAAAAGTGGTTATGTCGATATCGTTGACCCGTCAAACGGGAAGGATGTGATACTCTTTTATGAACCCATTTCGACAGGCAATTATTCAATTCTTCTTTCTGTCCCGAAGGATGAGATTTTTGCAGGCGTAGCTTCCCTGCGGTCGGATCTGTTTACGATCTATACATTTTCTATCGTTTTTATGGGACTGATGGCATATCTTATCGCAGCTTCCTTTAACAATCGGATAAACGGGATTGTGGATGAGTTCAGGACAATTTCGGATTCAGCTCTGGAAGGTGACCTTGACATCAGGGCAAATACGGATGTAGACATTGATTTCAAGAAGATTCCGGAAGGACTCAATGAGGTGCTTGATAGCCTACAGGACGCAAACCGGTTGCGTGCAGAAATGGAAGATGTAGTAAACCGCAGCCCGGTCATCGTATTCAAGTGGAAGTCCCAGAAAAACTGGCCGGTAGAATTTGTATCCAGGAACATTTCCCAGTTTGGTTATACCCAGGATGAGTTTACGAAGGGCAACATTACCTATGCGGATATAGTAGTGCCTGAAGATCTTGGAAACGTTGAGCAGAATCTCCTTGAAGCAATTAACAGGGGTGATAAGGAATTTAATTATGAATATCGAATAATTACGAGGGATGGAGAGATCAAGTGGGTTGAGGAGAGAACTTTCATCGGTAACTTCTCTGCAAACCATTCAAATAAATTACAGGGAATCATTCTGGATATCAATGAACGTAAAAAGGCTGAAGAGGCTTTGAAGAAGATGGGAAAGATTCGAATTAAGGAGATTCATCACAGGATTAAAAATAATTTACAGGTTGTCTCCGGTCTTCTTTACCTTGAATCTCTCAATTTCAAATCGGATGACGTTATAGAGGCTTTCAGGCAAAGTGAGAACAGGGTACGTTCAATTGCCCTGATCCATGAAAAGTTGTATCATTCAGAAAACCTCACCAGTCTTAATTTATCGGATTATATTGAAGATCTTGTTGAACACCTCATCAATTCCTATAATATTGATGAGGATATTATCAAAATTCATCTTAATATCGAGAATCTATACTTGGATATGGATTCTGCCGTACCTCTGGGCATTATTATCAATGAATTGACCTCAAATGCCCTGCAACATGCTTTTATTAAGGGTGAGAATGGGGAAATCAGCATTGACTTTTTTAAGTCTGCAGGTCAATTAATACTTAATGTTGAAGATTCAGGGGGTGCTTTCCCGGATGATATCGACTTCAGAAATACCGAATCACTGGGATTACAACTTGTTTCCAATCTCGTAAGCCAGATAGAAGGGGATATTGAACTTGATACTACAGATTACAGGACCTGTTTCAGGATTATTTTTAGGGATAAAGAGGTGTGATATTGAAAAATTCAAGGATACTGGTTGTAGAAGATGAAGCTATAGTGGCAATGGTTATTAAACGCCGTTTGAAAGATCTGGGTTATATTGTTTCAGGCATTGCTTCTACGGGAAAGGATGCTATCATCAAGGTAGAAGGAACTTTCCCGGATTTGGTACTTATGGATATCAGGCTTAAAGGGGATATGGATGGTATTGAAGCAACCAAAACAATCAAAGATAGATTTTCTCTGCCGGTGGTTTATCTTACGGCTCATTCGGATGATGTAACTTTTAAGAAAGCCAAAGAAACAGATCCGGATGGATATATATTGAAACCTTTTACTGAAAAAGACCTGAGTACTACCATTGAGATCGCTCTTCACAAATTCCGAAAAGAAAAAGGGAATTGAGATAATTTACCTTTGTTCATACAAACTAATTAAGCAATGAACCAATCAATATTTCATGTCACTGACAGTACACTGATGGATATTGTTGAGCAGAGAGAAAAACCGACCCGACATTCCTGCCAATTTGAAAAGAAGCACAGATGAACTGATACATAGTGGCAGTGAATTTGCTAAAAAAACAACGGCGCTGGATTATGACATATCACTTCATGAGTAAAAAGAGCGAGAATTAAATCTGCTCTTCTCCATGTTTGCGCTTTTCAAGTAACTCAGTCGCTATCTCACGCAACTTGAATTTCTGGATTTTACCACTTGCTGTCATTGGGTATTCATCCACTATAAATACATGTTTTGGAACTTTGTACCGTGCAATTTTTTCCATACTGTACTCGCGTATGTCTTCCTCGCTCAGGTCAGTTCCTTCCTGAAGCATTACAAAAGCACCTACGATCTCACCGTACCTGTCATCAGGGATACCTACCACCTGTGCATCCCTGACACCGTCTATGGTGTACAGGAATTCTTCGATATCTCTTGGGTATATATTTTCCCCGCCACGAATGATCATGTCCTTGATACGTCCGGTAATCTTGTAGTACCCATATTCATCTATGGTCCCCAGATCACCGCTGTGGAGCCATCCATCCCTGTCAATTGTCTCGGCTGTCTTTTCAGGCATTTTGTAGTAACCTTTCATTATATTGTAGCCGCGACAGCAGATTTCACCTTGTTGTCCGGGGCCGAGTTTTTCACCTGTATTCGGATCAACTATTTTGATTTCGATTTGTGGCATTGCTATACCTACGGTACTGACCCTCCTTTCAATGGTATCATCGGTACTGGTCTGGGTCATTACCGGAGAGGCTTCCGTGAGCCCGTAAGCAATTGTGATCTCATCGCAGTGCATATCTGAAATGACTTTTTTCATGGTTTCTTTGGGACACGGTGACCCTGCCATGATTCCTGTACGCAGGGATGACAGGTCGAACATATCGAACATTGGATGGTTGAGTTCTGCAATGAACATGGTAGGTACGCCATAAAGGGCCGTACATTTTTCCTTCTGGACTGCTGCGAGTACAAGAAGCGGATCAAATGCTTCAATCATAACCAGCGTTGCCCCGTGGCTCAGGGCCGCAAGTACGCCGAGCACAATCCCAAAACAGTGGAATAGGGGCACAGGCAGGCACAGGCGATCTTGACCTGTGAATTTTTGTTTTTCACCGATGTAATAACCGTTGTTGAGGATATTTTTATGGGTCAGCATTACTCCTTTTGGGAAACCGGTTGTACCGGAGGTGTACTGCATGTTGACCACATCATCAGCGGTAGTGGAAGCTTTTATTTTTGCAAGTTCGGAGTCAGGACAATGTTTTCCAAGCAGAAGCAATTCACGGGTATTGTACATGCCCCTGTGTTTTTCCTGTCCGATATAGATTACATGATTTAGCTCAGGGAATTCCTGGCTTGTAAGATTTCCTCTTTGCTGTGTTTTGAGTTCAGGCACAATGTCATAAACAGTCTGAACATAGTCCACATTCCTGAATCCATCGATTATAGCCAGTGCTTTCATATCTGAATGTTTTACCACATAAGCAAGTTCGTGGCTTCGGTATGAGGTATTTACAGTTACAAGGACTGCGCCGATTTTAGAAGTTGCAAACAGGAAAGTCAGCCAGTCGGGTACATTGCGGGCCCATATGCCTATGTGGTCCCCCTTTTTAAGTCCCAGGGCAAGCAAACCTTTTGCCAGGTCATCCACACGCTCATTGAACTGACTGTAATTAAAACGAAGATTCCGGTCTGGATAAACCATAAAATCCTTTTGGGGATATTTTTTAACCATCTCTTCGAAGACATCTGTTATAGTCTCGTTTTCAAAACGAATAGTACCAGCTCCTTTATGTTTACTGTTCCTCTATCAGGTGTTCCTCGAGCCTTGCACGTATCTCAGGTGGAATTGGTAAAGACTTCTTTTCCATAAAATCATAATGTACAATTACTGCTTTGCCTTTTGCTTTTAATTCTCCTCTTTGCCAGGCTTCATGCCCGATTGTAAAAGAGGAATTACCAAGGCGGGCAATATAGGTACGTATTTCGACATCCCCGTCAAAATACATCTCTCCCAGGAAATCGAATTCTGTGCGAGCCATAATAAGCCGCCACTTTTCCGGAGTGAGATCCAGATCTGGAGTGAATATTCGGAATATAGGATTTCGCCCCTTTTCGAACCACTCGGGAATTACGGTATTATTTACATGACGAAGGCCGTCAACATCTCCAAAACGTGGGGTAACTGTTAGTGTGAACATAGGAATTCCTTAGTAGGGTGTGTATACAACTGCCATTATCTTTGCATCTTCATCTACTGCATGCAGGTCGTGGGGAACTACGGAATCGTAGTAGATACTGTCACCGGCTTCAAGATTGTATGTCTCTTTTCCGTAGAGAATCTCGATTTCACCTTCCAGCACATAAATAAATTCTTCTCCCTCATGGGATGATAGGGGGTGTTCTCCTTGTTGTGGATGTACATCAATTATGAAAGGCTCCATATGGCGGTCCTGTTTGTCAGCCGCTAATGAGTTGAATTCAAGTGAACTCTCTTTGCAATTGGAGCATTTGCCGGAAAAGCGGACAACATGTTTCGATTTGCCTGATTTTACAAACACCGGGCCGTTCTGGGGAGCATCATCAAGAAAGGTGCCAAGTCGGACACCCAGGGCTCTTGCAATGTTAAAAAGAGGTGTTAGTGAAGGAACAAGAGCTCCGTTTTCCAGTTTATCTATCAGTTCAACATCGTTGTTACTTGCTTTTGCCAGTTCTTCCTGTGACATCTCCCTGGATTGTCTGAGCTGGCTTATCTTTTCGCCGAGGGGGTTTTTTACAGACATTGATGCATTCTCCTTTTATACATTAATGAAAATGACCGCGGCACATATTGACATATATATTTAAATAGATATCTTTGATGTTTATTTATGCCGGAAAGTTTGATAAATGTAGAGATAATTATTATTTAACAAATAATTAGAGGAGTGGTCGAATGAAAAAAATAATCATACTTTTAATTGTAATATCCCTGCTGGGATTGGGCTGTACAACACAGGATACGACGGATCAGGATGAGCAGGTTCCAGTAAATGGTGAGGATAATCAGTCAGCTGAAGATAATCAGTCAGCTGAAGATATCCAGCCAGCTGAAGATGTGGATGAAGAAGATAATGTAAGTGAAGCCAATGATACGGAATTGGAGGAATATACTCCAAAGACTCACTATATATTGATAAACAGTTTTTATATTGGTTCTAAAGTACGAGAAATCAATAGAACAGACACAGTTGTGTGGAGAAACCAGAAAAAAGAACCTGGTGTATTTACACTGAAAAGTGAAGATGGTTTGTGGGAAGATCAGAGA
>NZ_MAFX01000038.1:0-9351 GCF_001683555.1 Methanohalophilus sp. DAL1
TTGAAAATCTTAAATCAAATATTTCGCTTGAAAGATTGGGCAAACCAGAAGATGTGGCAAATGTAATAATCTTTTTATCTTCTGACATGGGAAATTATGTCAGTGGGCAAGTAATTGGTGTTGATGGTTGTCAGACATTGTAAATAGAATATCTTTAACAATCATTTCCTATTTAGAATTCCCATCACAACTACATTTTCCCACTGTCCTTTTTTTAACACGTATTCTTTAAGTTTGCCTTCGATTTCAAAACCCACTTTTTTATGCAAAAAAATGACACCCTTGTTTTTTTCTATTACTTCTAATTTCAATGAATGTAGATTTATTTCATTGAATGCTAACTTTATTGCTAGTTTATCAAGCAGATAACCTTTTCCTAATATTTTGCTCTCTGGGTTAGCATAAGTTCCAAAATAAGCATGTTTATTTTTTAAATCTACTTTATTGATAGATAGCACTCCTAAATATCCATTCTCAATGTGTCTTACTAACCAATAAAAGTTAGAGCAGTCAATATGTAATTTATCAAGAAAAGTTGAATGTTCTTCTTTTGAAATAATATGGTCATTATACATCCATTTTCTTACATCTTCTAAATTGCGCCATGTACGCACCATCTCTTTTTCTGTAGTTGATAAGTTTAGATAATTTATTAATTCAAAATCATCTAATTTTATGTTTGATTTTAATATTCCTAATATTTCCATTCAATCAAATCCATTTATGCATCATCACTGGGTGATTTGGAAATTGATTTTAATAATTATTTTTTAATAATTGAACAAATTTAAAATCAATTAAATTATCTATATCTATTGATTCTTTCTCAGACATTATTATAAATCCTATATTTTCCCCCACAAATTCTGTACCGCTCATCATTATATTCCTTTTAGAAACATATATAGCTCCATTTTCTCTATAGAGCGGTTCTGTTAATTGTCTGTTTCTTATAATTCTTGGATAAAGTCTTTTGTATGTACTATCTGATCTTATCCAGTAATGCCCCTTATCTTCAACCACACTTATGACAGAATCAAAATTTTCTTTTTTAAGAAGTTTAATTCCCTCAGATACCCTTTCATTACTTAATAAAGGCGATGTGGGATATAATAAGACAATGATGTCTGGATAATAATTCTCCTCTTTTTCAAGATACTCTACAGTATGCTGTAATACGGGTAATGTAGGAGTCTCATCCCTTGCAAGTTCTTCGGGTCTGATAAAGGGTATTTCTGCACCAAATTTTTTAGCAACATCTGCAATTTCAGCATCTTCAGTAGATACAATTACCCGATCGAGTTCGTCCACTTCCAATGCAGTCTCTATAATATGACCTATAAGTGGTTTTCCACACAGTTCCTTGATGTTCTTTCTGGGGATTCCTTTTGACCCTCCCCTTGCAGGTATTATTGCAACGGCTTTGATGCAGATCACCTCGAATATTTATTGCCATTCTTTTAGAGTATTTACCACATACTCTACGTCTTCTCTTTTCATTTCCGGATGTATTGGAAGAGTAACAATTCTGTTAAATACATCCTCTGTTTCAGGATAATCTCTTTCATTGAAATTAAAGTTATTACGATAATAACTGAAATGATATGATGGTATATAATGGACGTTCACACCAACTTCATTCTTTCGCATGTATTTGAAGAATTCATTCCTATTAATTGATCCATCAAGTAGTACCGTGTAAATATGCCAGCCATGAACCACATTTTTTTTGGTTATCGGCGTTTCAACAAACTCACAGCCGTCCAGGAATTCATTATAGAGACTTGCAATCTCATTTCTCCTCTCAATAAAATCATCCAATTTATTCAGTTGAGAAATGCCAAGGGCTGCCTGAATATCTGTCATCCTATAATTGCGGCCAAGGACCTTCATGTCATAAGCCCATCCTGCATCAGGCCCATATCTATCGGTTGCACTTTTGTCAATTCCATGGTTATGTAAAAGACGGACCCTCTCTGCAATTTCAGCATTATTTGTAACTACTGCTCCCCCTTCCCCTGTAGTAATTGGTTTTACCGGATGGAAACTAAAAACAGTAAGATCTGCAAAGTTACCAATCTTTTTTCCATGATAGCTTGCACCAAGAGCATGCGATGCATCTTCAATAAGATACAGATCGAACTCTTCTGCAATCTCTTTTATTTCCTCTATTTCGCATGGCTGTCCGGCATAATCAACATAACTTATGGCCTTTGTATTGGAAGTGATCTTACTTCTAATATCATCAGGATCAATATTCCGGGTATCCTTTTTGATATCAGCAAAAACGGGTCTTAAATTGTTATAAATCAATGAATTGTTTGTAGCGACAAAAGTAAAAGGAGTTGTGATTACCTCTGAACCATTGGGAAGATTAAGGGAAGCCACTGCTATATCCAGTGCACTCGTGCCACTATTAACGACCGTGGCATAATCACATCCTACATACTCGCAAAGAGAATCTTCGAATTGCTTGACTTTAGGACCAGTAGTCAACCAATCACTTCTTAAAACATCAATAACTGCTTCAATATCACTTTCATCAATAGACTGGTGGCCATAAGGAATCATTTCAAAACCTCAAAGGCAATTGTGTCATTTTTATCCTCCGGGCTTAGGCTAAAAACGATCAAACTTGCTTCATTCTCTGTTCCATTATATACAGCATGTGCGACAAGGGGAGGGATATATATTATGGAAGAAGAACTTGTAGAAGTATCCAGTACAACCTCTTCCAACTCTCCTGACCCAACATCTCTCAGATACAAAGTAATTTTTCCTGCAACTGCTGCAATCCATTCTTCCTTATGTTTATGATAATGATTTGCCCGCATTTTACCAGGATTTACAGAAACAACATAGGTATGAAGACAATTAAAAGGCTCGTCTTCATAATTCATGGAGACCAGTTCGGACAACCAGCCATCTTCCCGGATGTGTTTCTGTCGGGTCAATTTCTCATAAAACATAGAATCATCAATACATTTTTTTTAGATCTTCTGCAGTAAGCCACTCTGTGTTTATGTCACTTGAATATCTAAAACCTTCATGGAGATCGTTTCCATCAACATTTGCATCTTTATCCCAGAAAGGATGCTCGGGTTCTATAACAAAATAATCTGAAAACTCTTTTGCGTGTCTGGCTTCATCTTCAGTAATCATTATCTCATGAAGTTTTTCCCCGGGTCTGATGCCGGTAAACTCTTTTTTGGCCTCTGGTGCAATAGCATCAGCAAGAGCTGTTATCTTCATACTTGGAATTTTAGGGATAAATATCTCTCCACCCTGCATTTTTTCCATTGAATTAATTACAAAATTCACACCCTGATCCAGGGTCAGCCAGAACCGTGTCATTTTTTCATCGGTGATTGTCAGAGTCCCCTCTTCCTTTTGTTTTTGGAAAAGAGGTATCACACTACCCCGGCTTCCAACCACATTTCCATATCTTGTACAGCTAAATTTTGTTTTCCTTTTCCCGGAGTAAGTGTTTCCCTGGACAAACAGTTTTTCAGCAACCATCTTGGTTGCTCCATACAAGTTTACAGGATGAACAGCCTTATCTGTACTAATAGCCATCACTCTTTCGACATTATTATCGATGGCTGCATCAATAACATTTACAGTACCATCAATATTGGTACGGACTGCTTCAATAGGATTATATTCACAGGCAGGCACCTGTTTTAATGCAGCAGCATGCACAACAATATCCACATCATTCATTGCACGGTAGAGACGGTCCTTATCTCTGACATCACCAATTAAAAATCTTAACCTTTCATCCTGAAACTTCTGTTGCATTAGATACTGGTTATATTCTCCTCTTGAATAGATTCTTAATGACTTTGGACTATAATTATTTAGTATTATTTCAGTGAATTTGTGTCCGAAAGAGCCGGTTCCACCTGTAAGAAGGATGTTTTTCCCATCGAAAATATCTTTCATAATAATCCCATTATAGATTAGTAAATTAATGTTGTATAAAACAATCTTCTATTAAAAAAAGATTGCTAACCAAGCAATGTGGAGTATCGCAACGTATACTCAATCATATATTTATATGAAGAATCTTTAGTAGAACCAGTTACATGACCCAATCCCATCTTTTTGCCCGTAGAGTAGGACTTGTCGGCTTAACTCAATTAGTTGTAGGTTTACAAGGATTGATTCTGCTACCAATCCTGACAAAAAACCTTTCCATTGAAAATTATGGTATATGGGCACAAATAATGGTAACCATTGGTATCGTTCCCCAAATTGCACTTTTTGGTCTTCCCTATACTATGGTGCGCTATATCCCTGCTATTGAAAACAAAAATGATTTGCAGGAAACTTTTTATTCTATATTTAGTATTATAATCTCATCAACTATATTTTCTTCAATCCTATTATATCTCTTTTCTGAAAAAATTGCGAATATACTATTTGAAGGAAACTTGCTGGTCGCACAGATACTGGTAGTTATTGTTTTCTTTGAATGTTTGATACTCTTTTTCATAAATTATCTTCGAGCAAAACAGTACATAAAAAAATATTCGACCATAATGCTGGCCAAGACCGTATTGATGATCTCCATAGTTGGTTATTTTGTATTCAGTGGATATGGGATCACCGGTGCAGTATATGGTTTACTTCTTATTGATGTAATATTATTTTTAATTTTAACAATCCTGGTTTATAATGATGTGGGATTTGCAGTCCCTCATTTCCATAATATGAAAGAATACCTCAATTTTGGAATTCCCACTGTCCCTGGCAACCTTTCAAGCTGGGTGGTAAACTCCAGTGACCGTTATGTGATTGGCATTTTACTCGGTGCATCTTCGGTTGGTTATTATTCTCCAGGTTACTCCCTTGGAGGAATTGTAAGGATGTTTGTCTCACCTCTCACATTCTTGCTACCTTCCATTCTTTCAGAGAATTATGATAAAAACCAAATTGAAAATGTCAAGCATATACTTGGCTATTCTTTCAAATACTTCATGATAATCGCAATTCCTGCCACGTTTGGGTTATCGCTGTTGTCCAAACCTCTATTAACAATACTCTCAACACCGGAAATTGCGGAAAAAGGATATCTGATAACACCTTTTGTAGCTTTGAGTATGCTTCTATTTGGAGCTTATGCAATAGTCGCACAAATTATAATTCTTGAAAAACAAACACATATCAGCGGCAAAATCTGGATAATTGCTGCAATATTTAATCTTGTATTGAATTTCCTTCTTGTGCCTTATATCGGGATTATAGGAGCAGCTTTTACGACCCTGTTGGCATTTGGTTTCAGTTTCATAATAGCGTTTATTTATTCCAGCAAAATGCTTCCCTTTGATATGAGCCTGCGACCAATATTAAAGAGTTTATTTTCTTCTTCTGTGATGAGCATACCAATAATTCTCTATGATCCAGCAGGATTGTACAATATATTGCTGCTTATTGCATTTTGTGCTGCTATCTATTTTGCACTGATGTATGCATTAAGGACATTCAGGGACGAAGAAATTTTATTCTTTAAGTCCCTTATACATCACAGATAACTCAACTTTTATTTTTCCGATAATCTGCCTAAAAACTCCGATATTCTGGATTCTCAGTCTGGCTCCTCAAAACACAAGGAGTTTGCTGTAGAATGAGACTGTCGGAAAAGTCAACTAACATGGAAAGAACCACAATAATTGCAGAGTAAAGTAATCCTGAATAAAAGCAAAAACATTATCATTTACGGTTTAAAGAAAATCTCAATGCCATGGTTCTAACAATTATTATTATTATATTTAGTTAGTTTTTATACAAAACGAATTTTCCGCTAGTTTCAATTAAGTTTCAATATAACTCATGTTGTTACTTATGTTGTTTACTATTTCTCTTTTTCTAATACCATATATCATTCATTTGAAGTATAGATTTTCTTAAATCTTCTTTGCTTCCAGTATCTATATTAGGGTCGTTTTGATATATTTTTGCAATATTTGCTTTCCAGCATGGATCTGAATAAAACTCATTAATGGACCTTATATTCATTAGCTTTAGATTCTCAATTTTACAGCCAAATATCATTTTCTTTTTTACATACCCATACAAATCAAATCCATTTCTATCAATTCCTGAAATATGTATTACAGGACATCCTTTGATAAGTACTTTCATCTGGGCACTTGTGTTGGAAGCGATAATATAATCACATTTACTTGAATATGATTCTAGTGTTTCTTTCTTTGCTTCTATAATCTTGTTTGAAGAGAAAAAAGGTTTGTCTTGTGCTTTTGTGTTTGGATGATATCGAATATATATAGTGGAGTTAGGGTGTTTTTTTTGAATTCGAGTGATAGTTCCTTTAAGTCTTTCTATAATATAAAAATTATTTAGTAGCAACCCCACAACATTAGGATTCGATGGTACTTTTCGTACATTTATTTTTTTATAATCGAATCTATTCATTTGGTATACCATAGTTCCCTCCTCATTGAAGTATTCTATTGCTTCTTTTGAGTTCACTAAAGCAACATTTACTTTTACAGGAGGGATTGAATATTTTTGCATATCTATTTGTCCATATATTATAGGTATCCTCATAATATTTGCGATGTAGCAAAGACCAATTCTACTTGGGACAAAGTCGTCTACAGTAAACACAAACGAAGGGGGATATACATTAAATAGAGTAAGATGGTTAAAGTATTGTAAATAAAAATCCAATAAACGTTCGTAATATTTTAATGGATATCTGTGTCCTTCTGTCAAAGATGTGCGCATTATTTTTGTTATTTGTCGCAAGATAAATTTAATTTGTTGAAGCAAGTATGTTTTTTTATTGTAGTGTGTGGCAACGAGATAAAAAATATATCCTACAATAGGAATACGAAAATAAGAATACTCAAAGTCAAAGTCCAAAGTTTCAATAAAAAATTTAGTGTATTCTAAGTTGCCATGATCATGAATGAATCCACAAGGTTGATGGCGACTTTTTGAGGAAGGAACTTTGAACCTAAATATTATCATTTTAGTTATTATAAAAAGAAAAACACATCTCTTAAAGATGAAGTGCCCGGGATATTTCTTGTCATATGTATAGCCCTCTTTTTTGAATTCGATTGCTAACTTTTGAATAATACTGTTTTCAATGTTGCTAAATGTAGTATCTTCTTTCACTTCGGTCTTCCTTTTTTAATCTTTAAATATATTTTATTTTAAAAGACATCAACTATCTGTTCTTATAGCTGAGATAATAATATTGAATAATCTTTTTTCTCGAAATGACAAATCAAATTCATTTACTATTCTTTTTCTTGCAGATACTCCGTTTTTATTCAGAGACATTTTTATTGCTTCCATGGTTGCATCTGTGTCATCATAGGGAACCTTTAATCCAGTATTTCCTATCACTTCTGGTAGAGCTGCACGATTTGTGACAACCGGTATACACTCACAAGCCATCGCCTCTGTTAATCCCATGCCAAAAGACTCATAGTAAGATAACTGACAATATATTTTGGCTTTCTGATAATATTCCAAAAGTTCCTCATCAGATACATATCCAGTAAATATTACATTTCTAGGTGCTATTTTTTTAAGTTTACTTATAGAATCATCCGTGATTTTGCCAATTATAACAAATTGTAAATTTTGTAGTTTTTGAGCACATCGAATAAAATTTTCATACCCTTTTCGTGTGATATAATCTTCTGATATACGACCTACAGTTATTACCATATCTTCCTTTTTGAAATTTGGTTTATAGTAATCAGTATCAATGCCATTATAGACTACATCTAAATATTTAGGTTTAGAATACTTTAGGACTTCTTTTTTTGTGAATTCGGATACTGCCAATACAACATCTGCATACTTTAGTGCAAATTTAGCAAAATATCGACTTCGTCTATATGGTCCCATGAAACCATAATCGATTTCAGGCTCTGAAGCAACATCCCCACCACCTGCAATAACAATTGATTTTTTTTGAAATATTTTTGAAAATAGAACCGCTAAAAATGCATGGCCTCCAGCAAACCAGGAATACGTAATATCTGATTTTCGAACTGTTTTTATCAAACTGAGGATATCAAATATTGATTTGAAATTAAAATCATATACTTCAAAATGTTTTGATAGTAGGTCCCTATCTTGTTTTACAAAAAATTGCAAAGAATAATAGATATAAGCAATTTTTATTTCTTTTTCATTTCCCAAATGTATTTCCTCACCAGTAATTTGTGTTACAATATATGCGCTTCTTTAATTGACAAATCTATTATATCATCGTATATTTATTTATACAAGTTTATGTAGATGATAACATCGTATTAATATGGATGAATTCATATTAGTGTCTACTTATAAACTTATATGTATTTATCATGGAATATGACTGATTAAGATGCCAGACTCCTCTCAACAAAACGAGAATCCGTTTATATCCGTGATCATTCCGGTGTACAATGATCCCTCCGGCCTGGAGGACACGCTGCAATCCCTGGTGGCACAGCAGTATACGGGAAATTTTGAAATCATAGTTGCGGACAACGGTTCCACGGATAATACCCCGGACATTGCAGAGAAGTACTGTGGCGATTCAGTAAAACTTGTTGTCGAAGATACCGTCCAGAGCTCCTATGCAGCCCGCAACAAGGGACTTGAAATCGCTAAAGGCTCGATTATTGCCTTTATCGATTCCGATATGACAGTGGAAAAGGATTGGTTGCAAAAAATGAGCCAATCCATGGCCAAGCACAATGCGGATTATCTGGGTTGCAGGGTGGAGATATATTCTGAAAGTAATTCCCTTTCGGCCCTGCACAATAAGCTGTCAGGGTTTCCCATGGATGAATATATTTACAAAAGGCATTTTGCTCCGACATGCTGTCTTATAGTCCGAAAAGAGATTTTTGAACATGTGGGTGTCTTTGACCCGAATTTGATTTCCAGCGGGGATTATGAGTTTGGCAACCGTGTTTTTGATGCCGGCTACAAATTGTATTATGATTCGGATATTGTCATGTATCACCCGGCAAGGACATCGCTGAAAAAATTGCTTAAAAAATCATTCAGGATTGGGCGGGGTTTCTATCAACTATCTGCTCGCTATCCGCAGCTGTCCAGAAAAATGAACAAAAATGCAGCATATTCTCTTTCCGGTTCAGATGATCAATCCTGGAGCCTGTTTACTTTCAGGAAAGATTCATCTCTCTGGAATTCATTGCCTGTTTGGGAGAAGGTGGGAATTTATGTTGTTGACATTTTGAATAAAGGCATGAAACCCTTTGGTTATGTCTATGAGAAGTTCTTTTCCTGATTTCAGTCATCGTTTATGTTTCCATTTTCTCAAAACTTTTAAATTGGATTGAACAATAC
>NZ_MAFX01000039.1:0-8833 GCF_001683555.1 Methanohalophilus sp. DAL1
CCGGCTTTCCTGAGGTCAAGGAATTCCACACCCTTGACTACGGTCCCGCCGGCTTCGTCCAGGGTAACATCAAGACAGGGGATGATTCTTTTTGTGAGCATGCAAATGACAATGAAGTATTATTGTACTAAATATTACCGGAAGAGGGTTTATGTAAATCAGATTATGTACAACTTCCGTTCTGAAACAATGCGTGTTATCTATTTTTGTATGTTTCACAATCAGTAACATATATATTCAGCGTGTATGATTTTAGACACATGAATCAACCAACTCCTGTGATCGAAACAAAGAATCTTTCTTTTCGGTATTCGCACAGTGATCAAAAAGCTCTCGATGACATTGATTTCAAAGCTTACCAGGGAGATAAAATAGCAGTACTCGGAGCAAACGGTGCAGGAAAATCGACCCTTTTCAAACATCTTAATGGAATACTTAAACCCATTGCAGGAAGTGTTTATGTAAAAGGGCTCCCGATCAAAAAAGATAATATACTGGACGTACGGCATACTGTAGGAATTGTTTTCCAGAATCCTGATGACCAGATTATCTCACCTACTGTAAAGGAAGATGTAGCCTTTGGACCGATGAATTTGGGATTACCATTGGAGGAAGTTGAAGAAAGAGTCAAAAAAGCCCTTGAAATCGTGAATTTATCGGGACTTGAAAAAAGAGTCCCCCATCATCTCAGCGGGGGACAGAAAAAACTGGTTTCTATTGCGGGAATTCTTGCAATCCAGCCTGAAGTAGTGATACTTGATGAGCCAACCGCTGGGCTGGACCCCGTAAGCGCAGATAATGTACTTGACATTATTGAAAGGATGAACAGAGAACTCAATATTACCGTGATAATATCTACTCATGAAGTGGATATCGTACCCTCTTTTGCTGAGAGGGTCGTGGTACTTCACCATGGTGAAATTGAAGCTGAAGGAACTCCTATGGAAATATTTGGCAACGGGATTTTGTTAAAAAAGGCACAACTGCGCATGCCCCGAATAGCTGAAGTTTTTAGCCTTTTGCAGGAAGAAGGGATTGAAATAAAAATCCAGTCCACGCCCTTTGAAGCCAAGGAAGAGTTGCTTAAAGTTATCAAAAGATAAAGGTCTGTTTGTATGGATATTACGCTTACGGATATAGAAAGGCAGACATATAAACAAACACCAATCCACAATTTGGACGGCAGAACAAAACTGGCAATATCAATAATTATAATAATTTACAGTGTATGGTTATCTCCTCTTGAGTTCTCCAACCTTTACAAGTTAGGGACACTGGAATTATATCTTATTGTCCTGATGGTATTGGCTCGATTGAATCCGGTTTATGTACTTTTACGACTACTCGTCACCCTGCCATTTGGAACAAGTATTATTGTCCTACAGCCTTTTGTAAGACATTCGTTTTTGGACCAGGCCACCTATTATCCTGTCGATCTTCCATTCGGACTTGCTGTCACTTATGAAGGACTTCTTTTTGGTGGTTTGTTGTTTGCGAAGTTTCTCGTCTGTGTGTCCGCAATCATTCTTTTGTCATCGACCACAAGCATGAATGAAATGGTTGCAGCAGCCAGAAGACTGGGAATTCCCGCCGAATTTACACTCCTGCTTACAATGATGGTAAGATACCTGTTTCTTTTCTGGATTTTCCTCAAAAGAATTCGTACCGCACAGAAAGTCAGGTTGTTTCACATATGGAACAGGAAAGTACCTAGAAAATGGATTCTCCGACAGATTGCATATACAATAAGTTCCCTTTTCATACGTTCTTATGAACAGGGAGAAAGGACATACATCAGCATGCTGTGCAGGGGATACAAGGGAAATAGTGTGTACCTGCGTAAGGAAAGACTGCGTGTACAGGATTATACGTTTGTGACGATTGCTGCCGGTTTACTTATTGTAATGCAATTATATGGATAAAAGAAAAGAAAAAATAATTGGAAAGCTGAATTTTATGCCTTTGCAGCTTTTCCGATACCGTATGCAATCAGAAGCATTGCAATACTTCCTATTGTTATGGCCAGTATTTCCCCGGATTTACCCATTCCTTCAATTGAATAGTCGGGCATTGGAGACTGGATGGCAGGTTCTGATTCTTCAAGCACTGCAAATTTAGATTCCTCGATTACATTTTCCGCGGAACTTTCAAGACCGTCCGGAGCAGGGGACGCAAGGAAAGGTGCTGCAACCGAGATGACAATTGCAATTGCAAGGCCGACTAAAAGAAACTTCATGTTCTGGTTCATGCTTCCACCCCCCGGCTATCCCTAACTGTATCCGACAACAAATCCGGCCTGGATCTTGCAATTGCCGCCAGTGCGATGGTTGTTATCAATCCCTCACCGACAATACCTATTATGAAGTGAAAGGTCCCCATTGCCATTAAACCCGGTACAAGGGGGAACATACCTGCCAGCCACAATTCAACCGCCGTTGCCAGCGAGGATATGAAAAGGCCAAGCCACGCACCCACAAAAGCAGCAATGCTCATGCTTACACGTTTCTTCAGACCTACAAATGTATAATAACCGATAAACCCGGAAATCAATCCCATATTGATGATGTTTGCACCCATTACAGTGATTCCACCATCACCAAAAACAAATCCCTGTACAATCAGTACAAGAGTCAGTACGAGTAATCCTGCCCAGGGGCTACCCAGTACGATAGCTACAAGCGTTGCGCCAACCATGTGACCACTGGTGCCCATCCCAATAGGTATGTTCAGAGCCTGGATTGCAAATATTCCCGCAGCAAGAGCTGCAAGAATGGGTATTTTCATGTCATCCATTTCTTTTCTCGACCACCGCAAAGACATCATTATGAAAGGGATAGCGATAGCCCAATAGACAATAGCCTGACTTAATGGCATAAATGAATCTGGTATGTGCATATTTCCTCCACTTAACACTGAATTTATATTTTAGTGCATATAGTGTTAATATTTTAAACAATAATATTACATAAAATATGCTCTTAAAATAAATAATTATCGAAAAAATGACCCTGTAGAAACATCCAGGGATACACTATGAACGAATGTCTCAACAATTACAACCACCATGAAGACCGTGGGATATAACAACTTTTATAGACAATGCAACATATATGTGAAGAAGATGCCTTCAAGGTATATTCTTGCCATATTAATCCTGTTACTACTATGCAATCCTGCTTATGCCTATGACCACCAGCATGAGGATATCTGGGTCAATCAGGGTTCCTATTCCCTGGGAGAAGGAGAAAGGGCATTCATTGATAGTTATACCCTAAAACCCTACAATATTGGGAATGGAAACGCAGAATTAATTCTCTATCTCAATGATAACTATATTGAACATTTCCGCCTTGATGACAGCGCCAACAATGAATATATCCACGAAAACACACTAAGGGTTAATGTCACAGAAATAAACAAGGGGCAAGTTACTTTTGATGCTGCATTCCACGAGTTTGAGAAAGTATGGATACTGAGAGAAAGTTACAGGCTTGATGCAGGAAACAATGTATCCTATGAAAATACAGATGTAAAACTTCAAGCAATCGATGAAGCCACAAAAACTGCATATCTTGACATAAAGCATAATAACGAAAATCAAGAGCAGGAATTCAAACGCGGGGACGTCCTGAAATACAACAGGGAAATTATGTTCAGGGTCTCCTATGTCGATAGTACATCAGTAGTGGTTGAGGTCTACACACCTGGAGAAGCCTCTGTTCAACTAAGCCTCACAGGTATCAGGGATACATACCGATGCAATAATCAGATTCATGCAACAGCATCCATTCAAAACACAGGAGAGTTGACCCTTAGGGGAATATCCCTTGAAACAGAAAATTCTGTTGGAGATATAATCCAGAAAAATGTGTCCCAGGTCCTTAAACCCGGGAAAAACTTCACCACTGACCTGATTATCCGAATACCCGAACAACCACGCAAGATCAATTCCGAAATTGCACTTTACCTAAAAGGTTTTGATTACCAGAGCAACGAGCATGATGATTCCGTAAAAACCACAACCACAATCCTTCCCTTCATATCCATCAACAAGGAAATTGTGGAAAAAAACCTAGACGCTACTTCCAACTTATCAGTAAACCTTTCAATCCATAATTATGCTTCTTCTAAAAAGATAATCCATCTCCAGGACAATCTTCCTTCATCCTTCTTGTTGATGGACAATCCTTATCCAAAATGGGATCTGGTAATCCCTTCAAACAGCAGTGACACAGTCAATTATACAGCTATGCCCACGGAGCCAGGAAGATATGAAATCAAACCTGCAACTGCCAGTTTTGAATATAAGGGTAATTCATATGAAGTGACCTCTGATGGAAACTTTCCGGTAGTAGTTGAAGGTACCAAACTGGAAATAGACAGGAAACTAAACAAGACTACTCCCATAATAGGGGAACATGTCAGAATATCCCTGACAGCATCCAACACAGGAACCATAACCTCGAATGTGGAGGTGGAAGAAAATGTTCCTGATGAGGTGGATGTTATTGGAGGGGAACTTTCCTGGGCTGGTAAACTGAAGCCCCTGGAAGAAAAAACCATTGAATATACCATCAAGACACCTGATGCCCCTGCAGTTCATTTGTCTCCGACTGTGCTTGAATATGAAAGAGAGGACGGGACTGCCGGGCAGGTAAAAACCGATACTTACACAATAAACATACAGGATGGCAATGCAGACGGCCATACGAAAGATTCAAACCAGCCAGCCGGAGAACCTATGGGAGCAAAAATGCTCATTGGCATCTATGCTGTACTGCTCATAGTAATTGTAACCGGCCCCCTGATCGCATACTTATATATAAATAAAAAACGTTGATTGAAATTAAAGAGGATTTAAATGGACATAATAGCTTTCTCCATATCAATTGCCTTCTTTCTGATATTATCCGTTGCTGTATTGTTCATATTTTTCAGGTACTCATCCTTTTTTGCAATACTGCTGCTCACAATACCCATTATGCTTGCAACAATTATTGTACCTGAACCCACCGGGACCTTCCTGTCCATACAGCATTTCATGCTTGATGGGGGAAATGTCCCTATAAACAACTACCACATCCTGTTCATAGTATGGACTACACTGACAGGAATAATTATCTACAGTGAGTTTCTCACCTGGTACCTTGCAAAAAGAGGATGAAATTATTCATCCAGATTGTAATAATAGTATTCACCCTTGGATTTTTGCAACCTGTCCAGATGTGAATCCTTTTTATTGACCCTGGGCCGGGACGTATCTTCATCACGGCGGAAAGTTATGTCCAGGTTGGAGAGGAATTTATTCATTCCTTTCTGCATACCGGTCGGGGAATGAGCTTCACCATATACAGCCGGCTCACCTTCAAATACGATCAACCTTTCACTGAGCATATCGATCATGTAAATATCATGATCTACAACCATGGCGGTTTTCTTATTGTTCTCAGCAAAACGCTTGATGGTCTTGGTGGCCTGGGAGCGCTGCTCGACATCAAGATGAGCACTGGGTTCATCAAGAATATACATATCTGCATCCCTGGTCAAACAGGCTGCTATTGCAACCCTCTGTAATTCACCACCACTGAGATCGGCCAGGGAGCGGTCATAGAGCCTTTCAAGCTGGAGAGGTTTGGCAATCTCAGCCTCATAGTAACTGGTGTCGACCTTTGAGGAGATTCCCCTGAGGAAATACTTAACCAGTAGATTCTGGTCAACCACGACATACTGGGGCTTATAGGAAATGGATATGTCAAAGTCCATCTCTTTTTCATCCGGTTCTTCCTCGCCCGCAAGGACCTTTACGAAAGTGGACTTACCAATTCCATTGGGACCCACAACACCGAGCACTTCACCGTTTCTAAGAGAACCTTCAGCTGCTTTGAGGCTGAACTTATCATAGTTCTTGGAAAAGCCCCCATATTCCACAAGTGTGCCAACTTCTTTTTCAGCTCTTGGAGGATGCACCTCAAAATTAATGCTGTCCGGCCTGACACGCACATTTTCCTCGGGAAGATAACCTTTGAGATACTGATTGATGGCAATACGCACTCCCTTGGGATGAGTAATCACACCATAGCCAGAAGGCATACCATAAGCAACATGTACCACATCAGAGAGCATGTCCAGAATTGCCAGATCGTGTTCTACAACAAGTACGGCCTTGTCCTGTGAAATTTCCTGAATTAACTGGGACACTTTTATACGCTGGTAAATATCAAGATAGGGACTGATCTCATCAAAAAAATAGAAATCGGCGTCTTTGGCAGCACAGGCAGCAATCGCTACTCTCTGGAGTTCCCCTCCACTCAAGTCCCCGATATTGCGATCCATTATATTAGATAAACCGAGTTTATTCACAAGATCATCCAATCTGCCACATTCATCTGTATTTTCAAGCAATTCACGGGTTTTGCCCTTGAAAGCTTTGGGGATCATATCCACATACTGAGGTTTCTGGGAAACTTTTATAGTATCTTCTGCAACCTTGCTGAAATATTCATACATAGAGGTTCCTGAATAATATTCAAGCACCTCATCCCAGCTTCCTTCCTCACCACCAAAATTGGGGATCATGTTTCCTGAAAGAATCTGCACACAGGTACTTTTACCGATACCATTGGGCCCCAGAATACCGGTTACCCTGCCGGTTTCAACTGAAGGCAGGCCATAGAGCGCAAAACCATTGGTACCGTAACGATGGATTGGTTTATCCAGTTCTTCGGGCAGGCCAATAATCATAATGGCATCAAAGGGGCATTTATTGACACATATACCACAACCCACACACATCTCTTCTGAAATTATGGGTTTACCGTCTTCTCCAAAAATGATTGTTTCGTCACCTGTCCTGACGCGGGGACAATATTTCTCACACTCGTGGCTGCATCTTCTGGGCTGACATCTATCTTTATTCAGTACTGCAATTCGCATATCAAAATACCTGCCAGATAAGGGTGGATATCAGTTCAAAAGTAATGTCCATGTAACAAGGCAAAAATCAAGAACTATGAATTCTACGTAAAACCAGTCTTTCATACCGAATTCCTTGGTATCGATATTGATCCTTGGGAAAATCAACCGCTGGGCATAATAGGCAAGTATTGCAACAATCACAAGAATAGCATACCATTTTGATTGTGCTCCTGTTCCCAGGATGTTGAATGCTATGATACCTGCGAAAATTCCTATGAAAGCAGCAACTGCAGTCTTCACGATACCCTCAACATGAGCTGCTCTCTTCTCCTCGGGGGTCATGACCTTAGTAGCTGTGGCCACTTTTGCAGCAGAAGCCTTTTCCCCTTCAGCAGGCTTATTTTCCTTTTTTGATTTATTCGCTTTATTTTTCAAGGGGCATCTTCTCCTGAATGAATATTATGAATGAACATACAACACAATAACCTATATAAACGTTTATTCATAGGTGATCACCTATTACATAAATTCATTGCTGACAACATTATTGATATCTGCAAGGCAAACAGCATCATATCCCAGTGTATTCAGATGACAAGCAAATCGGGAGGGGCGATGTCCCCCGGGATGATAGACCACCACAAATTCCGGATCGATATCCAGAACCATTTTTTCCAGGCCTGAAGCATCCAGGTGGTCACTGATATTGATGGAGGGAAAACGGTGGTCCCTGCGTCCTGTAATCATGTATTTGGACATATAAAGGGGAAGTTGTTCCAGTTTGCCCGGAGAAACAACATTGACTCCAGCTCCCTCATTCATCGAAACAAGTTCACCTGCATCCTCAAGCAGGTTTTGTGTAAGTTCCTGCGACCTGTCATCCATCCCTATTGGCCCCTCATAGCCTGATTGCCTGATAAGTCTGACAACCCTTTGCGCCTTCCCAAAAGGATAAGCACCAAATGCTACATCCTGAGGGGATTCAAGTGCCGCATAAAATCCTTCCAGATCATCCTCAAAATAACAGGAAAGGTCAGCAGGGTCTCCATAATTTGCCTCGGTTATGAGTACATCACAGGAGGGAAGATTGGAGGCGTCCTTCACATCACCTGTTGCAAGAATACGCATCCCGTTTTCATTTTCCCACCCAAAGGCCACAGAACCATCGGTGTGGTGGGTTGGATAGGTCCGGATTTTTACATCCCCATAGTCAATAAGCCCGTTTTCCCCTGCCAGATTGCCTTTAAAGTTACGACTATGCCGTACCTCCAGGGCCTTCATGGTTTTTTCCGTGCATATTGAGAACTCGGACAGCATTGCTGAGTTGCCGTGATGGTCGGAATGGGCATGGGTTATCAAATAAGCGTCCGGCTGCGGATACTTTGCCGCAACCCTTGTAGAATCAATAAAAAAAGAGCGCAAATTCCCTTCTTCACTTCTGAATTTTACAGCCAGATGGGGCTTGAATCCTCCACGGGCGTTTTTTTGCCGATACGGCATCATACCCATCCTGACCAAACGCTGCACTTGTTATACCTCAGGACAGGAGAGGACTACAAGTTATTTACCCTTTTGTGAAAAAGAGAAGAAAAAAGAGGGGGTATGCATCAGAATAATTTCTTCAGTTCAGCACTCAGTATATCGGCACTGGTTACACCGGTATATCTTTTAATTTCCGAACCATCTTTTTCGATGATCAGGGTAGGTACCGCATGAATTCCATATTTCCCGGCAAGGTCCGGACTCTGATCCACATCAACTTCCTTAATATCGACCTTGTCGCCGAGTTCTTTCTCCAGGTTCTCAAGAATTGGTTTCTGCATCTTGCATGGGCCACACCAGGTGGCGCTGAAATCATATAATACAACATTACTCATCCGATATCACCTTGAATATTACCATATATATCTACAACAGT
>NZ_MAFX01000040.1:0-8822 GCF_001683555.1 Methanohalophilus sp. DAL1
AAATGAATCTTTTACATGGGTGACATGATAACATGATGTATGGAAATATGATGTATGGCACAGGGTTTTCGGTATGGGGAATGATACTAAACTTACTTCTTATCCTGCTTGTAGTTGGTGCTGTTGTCGTGCTTTTAACACGCAGTGGTGCCATAAATTGTGAAAGCCAGAAAACAGCAGACATAGAACGTTTGAACAGGCTGGAAAATGAAGTAAGGGACACAAAAAAGATAGTTGAAGAAATCAAGGACAAACTTGACGAAATCTAATTTGTTTAAAACATTAGTATAAAGGGTACAACCCATGCAAAAAAAACTCCAGGGGATTGTCAGCCTTGGCGAAGCTCTATCGCATCCTCTGCGACTGAAACTCATTTGTATGCTTGCAGACAGGGAATGGTATGTATATGAGCTTTCCAAAGAACTAGATGTTTCCAGACAGGTACTGTATCTTCACCTGAAACGTCTTGAGAAAGCCGATATCGTTGAAAGTGATCTTCGCCTGGAAGAAGATGATATGCGTGCCAAGAAATTCTTTAAGTTAAAGGAATTTGATATAAAATTGGACGTTAATGACCTTAAAGGCATCTTTGAGACAGAAACAATCCCAAAAAAGAATTGATCTTTATTCCTCATCAAGCCCTTTTGTGCCGAATATATAATTGGCCACCCTTACAGCATCCCTGTCACCTGTTACTTTTTCCTCTGAATCACTGAGTTTGACAACAGGAATACCATTGATTTTATGCAACTTGATTACAATATTCAGGGGAGGATTTTTTTGGAAAAACTCTGAGTTGTTGGTCAGGCTTGTACCTATACCAAAACTGCATTTAATTTTACCCTTACAATACTCATGTATCCTGATTGCATCTTCGGCTTCGAGGGAATTACTGAATACTGCCATTTTCTGCGAAGGATCAATTCCAAGAGATTTGTAATGTTGAATTGCTTTGTCAATGAAAGTAAAAGGATCACCACTATCATGCCTGATACCATCATAAAGACGTGCCAGGCGACCATCAAAGTTGTTGAAGAAGGCGTCACACCCATAAGTATCTGCAAGGGCAATCCCGAGCCTGCCATTATAAACTTTGACCCAGTTTTCAAAGGCAAATTTGTTGGCATTGCGCAAACCCACAAGGGCAGAATTACCCATAATCCATTCATGGCCTATAGTACCTATCGGCCGGGTTCCATGTTTCATTGCAAGATATACATTACTGGTACCAGCAAAACTGCGGGATCGACTTAAGGTTTCCACGACCCTATCATGAAGTTCAAAACTGCGACGACGGCGAGTTCCGAATTCACTGAGTACACATCCGGCATTATCAAGTTTGTCGGATACTTCTTTTATCATATCTCCATATTTGTCCAGGAGATCAGCCTTTGAAAGAAAGTCATCAGCCCAGTTATTTTCAATTGTCTCAAAATAAAGTTCGGAAACCGTAGCCATGAGCACGATTTCCCAGAGAATGGTACTATGCCAGGGGCCTTTGATACTTATATCAAGATTATTGTCATCCGTCAGGAATATTTCAACCTCATCGGGATTAAAGCGGTAATTTTGTAGGTGGTCAAGATAGGTATGCTTGAAAAAAGGACAATTCTTTCCCAGCCAATGCCTTTCTTCATCCAGAAGGCGTAATTTGGGAATTTGTTCCCGGACGATATATTCAAGTTCTTTCATAAACTGTGAATTGAAACGTTGATCTCCACGGTTTATGAAGCGATATTCTGCCTGTGCTTCAGGAAAAAGTTCAAGTACTGCCATTTGCATGGTCAGTTTGTACATATCATTATCAAGTATTGACCGGATCACCGTATTGCCTTCCGATAATTGTAACATTTATTAAAGAATAACAGCCCTTCTGTATTGCATTACAACTATTTAATATAAATGCTTTCGATGTATTACATTGGCAATCGCCCGGAGAAAAAAGTATGGGAAAAGAAGAGGAAGAACTGGAGGGTGAAGGTTTCGATGAATTACTTCGTTATACTTTTCCTGGTTATATTCTAGGTTTGATTGCCGGTATATTTCTTGATATTCAGGGATACCATACCAATCCCTTTGGCCAGTGGATTGTGAGGACTCTTGCAGGCGAGGGAGAATCAATACTTGAAGGTTTGTATTCCATCAGGCAACATCTGGAAGGTGCAGCTGGATCAATGGCTCAGGCATACGGTTGGGGTAAATTTTTTGGTATCACAATCCCCTGGATAATAGATGCTGCAAGCCGAATGGCAGGAGTTGATGTATATGGAATACAGGGATTCTATATTCCTTATTTTTATGCACTTAGTGATCAGATCGGTGCCAATATTTCCGGACTGGTGTATCTCAGACGAATCGAAGGTTCATGGTCTGCAGGAATAGATCGATACATACACCATCCTGTGATGCTTACCAGTATTGCTGTAATCCTGCTGGTACCATTGGGATTGCTCTCAGCCCGTATCCTCGGATTCAGCCCGACAACACAGACTTTCACCGCCTTTGAAACAATTGTAGCAAATCTCTGCTGGCTGCCTCCTGTTGTCGGGTGGATGGCTCAAAAAAGAAAGTAAATCGCTCGAAGCATTCATATAACTTGTACTGTTCTGTTGCATAAAAAGACAAACTGCAACGGAAACTCTAAAACTATGGCCAAATATCCTGAAAAAATTAATCCTCCGGAAATACTATCGCCTGCTGGGAATTATGATGCACTGCTGGGCGCTATCAAGGGAGGAGCTGATGCTATATATCTGGGGGTTGGAGAATTCAATGCCCGCCAGGGTGCATCCAACTTTACACCCGAAGAGATGGAAAATGTAATAGATTTTGCCCATCTGCATGGAATTTCAGTATATCTGGCTTTCAATGTGCCGGTGAAAGAAACGGAACTTCAGGATGCAATCGATATCATAGACCGCGCCTATACAGTGGGAATTGACGCGGTTATTATGAGGGATTTCGGATTAATAGACCTGGTCAAAAAGAACTATCCTGACCTGCCTATACATGGGAGCACCCAGCTCAATACCAATAACACTGAAACTGTCAAATTCCTGGAAACACTTGGCCTTTCAAGAATAATCGTAGCAAGGGAACTTGACACTGCAGAATTGAAACACATCATTGACAGCACCGATATAGATATTGAAATCTTTGCCCATGGTGCTCTTTGTTATTCTTACTCCGGACAGTGTCTCTTTAGCAGCTTTGCTGCCAACAGAAGCGCAAACCGGGGAGCTTGTGCCCACCCTTGCAGATGGAAATTCGACCTGTTTATCAACGGCAAGAACATGAACCATCATATTGGCGGTGTATCCCCCATAAGTTGTGCTGAACTGTGCACCTTGCCAGGTTTGGAAGAACTCATCAACACAGGTATCAAAAGTCTCAAGATCGAAGGACGTATGAAAAGAGCTGAATATGTGACCGCTAGTTCAGAAATATACAAAGAGGTTGCAGAGATGATCTGCCAGGGCAAAACCCCCGATTCTGACTGGTTGCAGGAAAAAGAAAACGATCTTGCAAAACTATTTTACAGGGGTTTTACCCGTGGGTTTGTACTGGGTGACAGGAACGTGACCCACCCCGAATACAGTTCCAGTTATGGGGCATTTTTGGGTAATATACGCCGGGTAAAACGAAGTAAAAACGCTGCATCCATTAAAGTGAAATTAAACCAGACACTTGAAGTCAATGATGGAATAAGTATCCATACAAAACAAAGGATGCTTGGATCAAAAGTCGAGAAACTTACAGTTGATGGGGGAGAAGTTGGGGTCGCAGAAAAGGGGAATGTCCCCTACATACATATCAGTCCTAAAACAGTAAAATCTGTAAAGACCGGGGATGATGTATACCTGAATACAGACGTATCCCTTCTGGAAGAAATGGGTGAAAGGGATGTTAAAAAGGTACCAGTGAATTTCCAGATACGTGCAAATATCGACAGGCAACTGGAAATTACTGCTTCTGCAGGAGATATGGAGGTGCTTCATGTGTCCGATTATCTAGTACAGAAGCCAAAAAACGCCCCTACTTCTGTAGAACAGATTACTGACATAATAAAAAGACTGGGAGACACTCCCTATATCGCAGATGAAATTGAGTTGAAAGGCCAGGAAGATATCTTTATCCCCCTCGGGGAACTTACCCGGGCCCGTCGCAGCGTGGTGGAGAAACTTCAGGAGAAACAACTGGAAAAATTCCACCGCCAGCCCAAAAACCCAGAATTACCAGCATCCAGACACAAACCCGAAAACAAAATTCCACGTAAATTACTCCTATCTGTAGAAGTAGCAGATATAGAGGGAGCAAAAACTGCTGCTTACAGCGGAGCAGACATCATATATATCCCTGCGGATCTATTCGACAAAGTCGAGAGTAACAAAGACCTTGCTCAAAAAATTAAAATGAATAATATTGAAATAGTATTCACTTTGCCTGCTATTATTCATGAGAATGAACTCGAAGAATGGACAGGCATCCTTGGAAAAATAAAAACAAGAGGATATACTATCGGCTGTGGTGAGCCGGGAACACTCCGTTTGGTACACCAAATGAAAATTAAATGTGTTGCACTGAAAAATTTCACTATTTTTAATTCCCTAACTACAAATGTGTTACAGGCAAATGGCGCATCCCGTGTAATCCTTTCCCCGGAACTTACCCTTGAAGAAATGCAGAATATTGTGCAGGCGTCAGATAATACTATCCAATTTGAGGCTATAGCATACGGCAGGCAACAATTACTTGTTACCGAACATGACCTGCTCAAACCTATTGTGGATAAAGGCTTCTATGATGAAGATAGCAATGCTTTCCTGCAGCACAAAAAGACAGACAGGTACCCCGTTAAAAGGTGGAGAAATAGAACTGTGATCTATGATTCCCATGTCATCAATATGTTGAATAATATAGATGACATGAAGAATACCGGTATAGATGTTCTTCATTTAGAATTTCCACAGGAAAGTCATCGGAAAGTAGCAATTGTCGTTTCTGAGTTTAAGAAGATTCTGGATGGAAAAGGTAAAAAAAACATTCCGGACTCAAAGGTATATTCCAGAGGACTCTATTACACAGGCATATGAAGTGTTTCAACACAAATTGAAATGGACAGGTATATATACCATAGTTTCAATTAATATTGAAATAGAGGTTGCACAATGCCTGACCAATCATTAATTTATCACCTTGCTATCGTAGGACTGGGATCTGTACAGGAGTATCTGGCACTACATGTACTGCTATGTCTGGTGCCGGCCTTTTTCCTGGCCGGAGCTATAGCATCCCTTTTTTCCAAAGAATCTGTACTGAGATTCTTTGGCAATGAGACCCCAAAATACATTTCCTACCCCGTTGCTGCAGTTTCAGGCTGCCTACTTGCAGTATGCAGCTGTACTGTACTTCCGCTTTTTGCAGGAATCTATCGCAGAGGTGCAGGAATCGGGCCTGCAACTACCTTCCTGTTCTCGGCACCGGCAATAAATATCCTGGCAATTGTCTACACCGCAAAAATCCTGGGATATGACCTGGGAGTGGCAAGAGCTGTAATTGCAATCATTCTGTCAATCGCTATTGGACTTACAATGGCGGCAGTATTCGAGCGCCACAGGGAAAAAAAGGAAGGAATAAAAAATTTTGGTGAAGAAAGGCATGCTCACAGTGCATATCTTTTCCTTCTCCTTCTGGCAATCCTCATTGTTCCGGAGATACTTACGGAATGGATTTTGCTGCTAGCCGTGGAAACTGTGCTTGTTTTGATTACAATATATCTCTCATTCAACTGGTTCAGTAAGGATGAATTGAAAGACTGGATGGCAGAGACATGGTTCCTGGTTAAACAAATAGCACCTCTCCTTTTGCTTGGTGTTTTCTTTGCAGGTATTATGGTGGAACTGCTCCCGGCAGAATATGTGGCTGCAGTGGTTGGAGGAGCATCATTCGGTGCAAGTTTCATAGCATCGGTTGCCGCAGCATTGATGTATTTCTCCACCCTGACAGAAGTGCCTATAATCAGCGCCCTTACAGAACTTGGAATGGGAAGAGGGCCGGCCCTGGCAATGTTGCTTGCAGGCCCGGCACTGAGTCTTCCGAATATGATCGTAATCAGCAGGATAATGGGAGCAAAAAAAACTTCCCTTTACATAGCTTTGATAGTAGCAGTTGCATCAATCGCCGGCTTTATATTCGGCCTTTATTTTGTATAAAGAGGTAAAATATGAGACTCCTTGTGATTTCGGATATACATGGGAATATGAAAGCCCTGGAAGCTGCAATGGAAATTCCCCATGACGAGGTTATCTGTCTGGGGGACCTGGTTGATTATGGCCCATCACCCAGAGAGGTAATCGATTTCATGATGGAAAACAATATTCCCGTTATAAAGGGAAACCACGATAGTGCAGTTGCAACAGGAATTGATTGTGGCTGCAGTTATGAAATCAAGCATCTTTCAATTGCCACCAGGGATTACACAAAAGATCAGCTGGATGATAGCCAGCTGGATTTCCTGAAGAATCTTCCTGCGAAAATTAAAAAAGAATACAGAGGAGGCAGTGTATTATTTACACATGGAAGTCCCAGATCCTTTTATGAGTATATAAAACCACAAACACCTGATGCAGAAGTACAGGAAATGCTGAAAGGAGTTGAAGCGGATATGCTGGTGGTCGGCCATTCCCACATTCCAATGACAAGGAATGTTGGAAATATTACCATTGTAAATCCCGGATCAGCAGGACAACCACGGGATGGCATACCCCGGGCATCCTGTGCGGTATTGGATACCGATTCGATGGATTTCAAAGTATACAGGCTGGAATACGATATGGAAAGTGTAACGGACAAAATAAGAGAAAGAATGCCCCACTGTGATGAACTTATAGCAATACTGGAAAATGCAGGCGTAAACAAAAAAGAAAACTAACTGATAGGAAAATGACAGGAGAAAATCAAATGAAAATAGAAATTCTTGGAACCGGATGTGCAAAGTGCAAGAAGACCTTTGAAGTTGTCGAAAAGGCAGTAAGTGAAGCAGGGATTGAAGCCGAGATCACAAAAGTTGAAGATATAAACAGTATTATGGATTATGGTGTAATGGTAACACCCGCAGTTGTTGTAGACGGTGATGTAAAAATTGCAGGTAAGATTCCTTCAGTCGATGATGTCAAGGAATGGCTCTAATAAGTATCAAAATTATGGAGAATTTATTGTGGTAGAAGAACTGAAAATGACAGAAAAGCCAACGTGTGCATGTGAAGCGGCTATTATTGGATTGTATGCATGTTCCGGTGGCTCTAATGTAGGACAGATGGCAAACAAGGTAGCTGTTGAGCTTACCATACAGGGAAAAGGTAAGATTATGTGTACCGTCGTAATTGGAGGCAATGTTTCTGGAATTATAAAAAGTACCGAAGGTACCGATGAGATTGTTGCCATTGACGGATGCCCTCTTCTTTGTGCAAAGAAGTCACTGGAACGTGCAGGGTTCACAGTAGATAAGAACATAGTTATAACCGAACTAGGTATGAAAAAAGGAGGAAGTTTGGACCTGGAAGAAAGTGATGTCAAAGAGATGATGGCCAAAGTAGATACTGAACTTGGAAATTGAAGCCTAACTAAATAAAGTAACCATACAGGTGGATATCATGGATACAACCAATACTAACAACTGGCCCGTGACAGATGGCGATTATGTCATAGGAGACCGAGATTCTCCGGTTGCAGTTGTGACACTTGCTTCTGACTATAGGAATATGGATTGTATCCATGATCCTTGTGATGATGAAACACAATCAGAGAGGATACCCTCCCTTGGATCTAAAAAGCCTTGCTTGCAGAATTATGCAATATGCGGCACATGTTTTACTGAGAATTTCGGGATCCAGAAAGTAATTGTCAATATACTTTCTAATCCAAAAATAAACTGCCTGATAGTCTGCGGCAAAGAAAGTAAGCACTTTGCAGGCCAGTCTATCATGGCGCTTGTGGAGAATGGGGTTTCGACTATGGCTGACTATAAAAAGATAATCGACTCAAAGGGTGTGATACCCTTTCTGGATGAGATCCCTATGACCGCAATTAATCGCTTTTTGAGAGAAATTGAAGTTATAGACCTTATAGATACTACTGATCCAGAAACTATTCAGAAGGTTATTGACTCATGTGAACTAAAGGAAAGAAAGGAAGCCAAAAAATATCCAATACCAGAAATCAATGAGAATAGCTGGAGAAAGTATGAGAATATGGTTCAGAATAACATCATGTCTAAAATAAAGAAATAACGGCTCTGTAGAAATCCTCATTTGAATAAATATTGGAACATAGATAGCCCTGTCTATATTATGGATTAATTATTTGAATTTGACCTCTTTGACCTGATTTCTGTATTTTGTTGCCCTCAGTTCTTCCCCATATTTCCTTTTCAAAACAGAAAACATCGTCTCTACCAGGTTTCTGTAATGGTAGACATTTTCATCAAACTCATCTCTCATTTTACGACGGTATTTTCCTTTGATCTTCTTCCTTTTTCTGTATCTTACAGGTATGATGGCTTCTGCTTTCAATTCTTCATTGATTAGAGTATGTATCTTCTCAGAATCATATCCTTTATCCATCAGATAACAATCAGCTTTTCTCCTTTTGTGACATTGTCTAAGTAATGCCGATGCATGTTTTGCATCATGCACTGGTTTACCTGAAATCTTGAAACCAGTTACAATGAACTTCTCAACGTCAACAGCTATACTTGTTTTCAGATACGACCGTCTCTTTTTTCCTGTTCTTACAGAATAATAGTAACTACAATGTCCTCCTGT
>NZ_MAFX01000041.1:0-8519 GCF_001683555.1 Methanohalophilus sp. DAL1
GTTGCGTATAATAAGGATTTCAAGTATTGCCAGTAGGATAGCCAGTATAATCAGGTAATTGTCCAGATAGTTCTTTGCCTCATAACTATCCTGGCGGACGATATCTGGACTGTCCCTGTTCTGGTCTGAAACACGTTCCATTACCTCTGATCCTTGCCTGGTAGTATCCGATTCACGGTCACTGTACAGGTTGACCGCCACGGTGCGTCCTCCGATATTATATGTCCCGACCTGTTCGAACAATACCTTCTGGGTGGTTATTGTACCGGTAGGTGTCTGTACTGTCATTTCCCGGGCAAGGGATGTGACATCTCCGGTTTCCAGGTTATAATCACTTATATCCCCACTGCCACCGAGCCAGGCTGTAAGCCGTGCCCAGAGCACCGGGTATTCAGGCAGGTTGTGGAAATTGTTCCACGGCTCACCCAATTCATCATTGAAGCCGAAATATACCAGTGTCCCGTCTCCCACAGACCAGTGGGCAAGTAAAGGGTCTCCCTGCTCGGTTGCAACCAGAACGGTTGCATCATTGCGCGGTGTGGCATTGAGATATTTATACATGGCAATCTCGTTGAATTTGACATCATCGGTAAGACTTGAGGACTGGACAACTTCCAGATCGATACCCAGGATATTCTGTGTTTCAGCCACATCACCGGGTATAACCGGGAGCATGCTCTGGAACTGGTCTGTGGCATTGCCGCCTGCAAGCATCTGGCTGGCTATAAACACTACCCGGCCGCCATTGTTCAGGAAACTGTCAAGCCTTTCTACCTCGTTGGATGCAAGGGAGCGGTTTTTCAGCCCGATGACCATTATCCGGTAATCATCGGTGAAAGAAGGAATGCCCTCGGCCGTAGAAATATCCACAAACGCCAGTGTAGAAAGAGCAATTTTTGATGGTAACTTCCCTTCATCCGAAACAAACAAAGTTTTCGTATCCGATTGGGTTGGAATTACAACATATGCATTATTGTCTGCAGGCAAATTATCCTCATCTGCGATTGATATTGATGTAACCCCCGAAGAAAGGGGATTCACACGAAACTGGGCTGTATCCGAGGGTCCCACATTAAGAGAGCGCTTTACTGAACCAGCCGGGTTTTCAATTTCTACATCAACCCTTTCGGTAAAGTCATTATAATTCTTGACAACACAGGTATACACGTAATTACCATCTTCGATGCCTATCCAACCATCTATGATTCCCACATTACCCACTGCTGAGCCTACATCAACAAAAGCAGTGTCAATCCCATAGGACTGGGCAAGCTGTTTTGTAGATACCGGATCTTCTCCCTCCCAGCTGGCAAAATCGGACAGCACAACCATTGTACCGCCTCTCTGCGAAAGGAGTCTCATACCTTCGGACATTGCCCCAGAAATATCAGCTATCGTGTCGCTGGGCTCGATATTTTCAAGCGCATCGGATGCTTGCGATGAATCAGTGTTCTCAACAACAATTTCCGGACTGCTTTTGGCCAGTATTATACTGTTCTTCTTGCTGAGATATCCTTCAGCCAGGCGTGTTGCATCATCAAACCGATTGCCTGCCTGCATACTTGCGGAGGCGTCAATGACAATTACAGTATGTTCATCACTCAGCTCTTCCTGTGAAGTGTAAAATGGCGCTGCTGCAGCTGTGGAAAGCAGTATGAGTACAAGTAACTGGATAAGAAACAGTGGGTCCTTCAGAAATTTCCTGATCGATGAAAAACGTTTTTTCTGCTTTTCCACCTGCATTAAGAACATCAGGGAAGGTATACTGAGCTGGACAGGTTTGGGCCTGAGAAGATAAATTATTATTAAGGGGATCACACTTGCAAGAGCGGCAAGGGCCATTGTATTATCAAAGGGTATTACCATCGCCTCCTGCTGCTCAGTGTTTCAAGGAAAGCCTCAAAGATTGGTTTATCGTTTGAAAACTGGTAAAAATCCGCACCTACATGATCACAGGCTTGCTGTATCCTGTAGACATGCTCATTGAGCAATTCCTGATAATTCTTCTGGAAATTCTTGCTGACATAGGTTTGCAATTCTTCACCACTTTCCATATCAGTCAATTTTGCCAGACCATCAATTTGTAGGTCCTTTTCAGTTTTATCCATTACCTGTATTACAATAAGTTCATGGATTGAAAGCCTGTATATAGCGGATTCAATGGATTTTGGATCATCCAGAAAGTCAGAAATTATTATTGCAAGGGAACGCGAACGTATCGCTTTTTCATACTGTTTCACGCATTCCTCTATGGAGGTCTCGCCACCGGTTTCTGCTTCTGCCAGCCTGTCGATAGCTCTGAGCAGGTATTTCCTGCCACGTTTTGGCTGACTGAAGCTAACATTGGTGGCAAATGTGGAAATTGCGAATTTGTCATTATCTTTTGTTACAAGATAAGCAAACCCGATAGCAAGCATCGCCCCATATTCGAATTTGGTAGGCCCGTCTGATGAATATTCCATGCTGTTACTTGCATCCAGCAGGATATGGTTTGTCAGGGATTTACTTTCCTCAAATTCCCTTACATAGAGTTTTTCGGTACGTGCATAGGCATTCCAGTCAATAGTCCTTGGTTCATCACCCCAGTGATACTCCCTGTATCCTCTGGTATCCAGTCCCTTTCCGCTGTGAATTGAGCGACGGCTACCGGCGTACACACTGGATACGCGCTTGCGTACCATAAAGGAAAACCTGTCAAGTTCCTTCAGGAAACTAACATCAATGCTATGTCTTTTTTCAGTCATTGAAGAGGCCCTTTGTTATTTTTGGGAAAGTTCATTCAGTTCTTTTGATGATCTCATCAATAACTTTGTCCGGAGTAATACCTCTGCGCTCGGATTCGAATGTCAGCATTATACGATGCCTGAGTATTGGATAAGCCATTGTATCCACATCTTCCTTGCTTACATAATTACGCCCGTGAATAAGTGCGCGGCCCTTGGCTGCAAGTATCAATCCTATAGAGGCACGTGGGGAAGCACCGTATTCGAGGTGTTCTTTCCAATTACGTGTTGTCATGACGACTTTGATAGCATAGGCCTTTATGTCCTCAGCAATCGGTACTTCCCGGGTCAGGCGTTGCAGTTCCAGCACCGAACTTTTCTTGAGAACCCGGTTTACTTCAGGTATGTCCACCATGGTGTAACGGCGCACGATTTCCTTTTCCTCATCAAAAGAGGGGTAATCCAGCAGGATCTTGAGCAAGAACCTGTCCAGCTGGGCTTCGGGTAGAGGGAATGTACCTTCCATTTCTATGGGATTCTGGGTTGCCAGAAGAAGGAAGGGTTTGTCCAGGATAAATGTATCATTCCCAACAGTCACCTGTTTTTCCTGCATTGCTTCAAGCAGAGCTGACTGGGTTTTAGGGGATGCCCTGTTTACTTCGTCCGCAAGCACGATATTGGCAAAAACAGGTCCGGCTTCGAATTTAAATTCCTTGTGCCCGCCGCTTTCCTCTATAATATGAGTACCTGTAATATCTGCAGGCATCAGATCCGGAGTACACTGGATTCTACTGAATGTCAGATCCATAACCTTTGCAATTGTGGATATTGTAAGGGTTTTTCCCAGACCTGGATTACTTTCCACAAGTGTATGCCCATTACACAGGATAGACACAATAATCTGTTCCACTGTTTCTTTCTGTCCTACAATTACCTTTGAAATCTCATTGAAAAGATTGGTAAAAATATCACTGGTATTACGGTAGATATCCGTTTCACCTGATTGAGAACTTTTGTCCATATAATTACTCCTGCTACATTATCTGGTTAATTCTTCAAAATATGATTTTATGATTGGCTCATACCCTTCCGGAAATTCTTCACGATAAGCCGGAGCAGTCATCTGTCCGACTTCGTATGAAGAAGAGGGTTTGAATTTCGGTTGGTTTTCATCTTCCTGTCCGGTAGGTGTAAAGCCGGATTCCGATCCTGGTGGAATACTCAGGTCCACTTCTTCACCTTCCACCACGACTACCACAGGTTCACCTGTAATATTTTCCTTTCCCGCCTCATCTCCTTCTCCATCAGAAGGGAAATAATCTTCAGGGGTATTATCATTACCGGGAATCCCGGGGATGTTGTCGATTACTTCTTTCATTCCTTCGGGAGTTATGTCTGTGCGAAAATCCGAATATATAACTATACCCAGGGCCGAGATAGTGAAAATCAAAAGGATAAATACGACCTTGAGTTTTTTCCTGTCAAGAAAAGCAGATGAATGAATTTCCTTTGTACCTTCCAGTACTGAATAAATCAAATCATTGATTATAACATTGTTCAGATTGCGGTTATCGTAGGCTGTCCTGAGCCTTTCTTTCAGGATCGGATATTTCTCTTCTGCCAGTAAGATAACTGAAGTGTTTTTTTCTCTTCTATAGAGCAGCAAAGTTATTATTAGGGAAATTCCAATTGAAATAAGAAGAAGTGCAATAGTTGAAAATGAAATTGTCAATGAAGCAACATCATAACTTTTATCGGCATATAATTCCAGTGCTCTTACCAGTCCAAATGCGTTTTCCATATTTATCAAAAGCAGGATAGTATAAATGGCAAGGGTCAGGATGACAAATTCTGCCAGTTTAAACAACCGCCGGTATTTGCGAACAGCATTTTCCTGCCGATGAATGAATTGTTCAAGATCCTCTGCCCCGGTCATTGAATTTCACTCTTCCATGTAACTCTGGTAGGAACCCAGATTCTTTAACATATAAACGTTTTGATTCAAGCTATCAAGTGCTTCTTTTACATTGGGATCTTTTGTACTGCCGTTCATATCGATGTAGAACACATAATCTCCCAGGGACATTTTGGAAGGGCGTGATTCAATCCTTGTCAGGTTGATCCCTCTTGTAGCAAGTTCCCCCAGCATCTCATAGAGAGCACCCGGGTGGTCCCTGTCAAGATAGACAATAATTGAAGTTTTACAGTCATGTGTACAGGTTTGAATTCGCTTGTCTTGCTTTCTGGCAATTACTACAAACCGGGTGAGATCAGGTTTCCAATCCTGTATATCTTCTGCAAGAATGTCAAGCCCGAAACTTTCAGACGCTTTTCTGGAAGCAATGGCAGCCATTTCCGAAAACTCCGTTGCAAGTTTGGCAGCATGTGAAGTACTACCTGTAGTCCTGATTTCCACATCCGTATAATTCTTCCGGATGAAATGGCGACATTGTGCCAGTGCCTGAGGATGGGACAGAATTATTCTTATATCCTCTTTCTTCCCCTTTGAAAGCAGGCAGTGATGGATATGAACCACAACTTCCCCAATGATTGAAAATTCATGCTCCAGCAGCAGGTCAAGAGTAACACCGACAGATCCCTCTATAGAATTTTCTATTGGGACAACACCATAGTCTATGGAATTATCCTGAAGGGTCTCAAATACTTCTGAAATATCCTTCAGATATGAAATATCCGGATTAGTTCCAAGATGTGCTTTCCATATATTTGCAGCTTTTTCGGAATATGAACTTTCAGGCCCCAAAATGCCGATTTTCATTGACTTTTATAGAGTACTGATATTTAAAATAATTTGTGATAAACTAGCATATAGATAGATGTCTCCAAATCCCTTAAAACTATCAATTGCGCATTATCCTGAAAATCATTGTCAGACCTGTGAGATTAATAACTCCTATCAAAATCCCTCCCACAAGGTGCATGTTGTTTTCCGGAGAAGTAGTAGAGTCCTGATTTTCATCTTTTTCCTTTATTTCAATTACCCTATCGTTCTCGATAGATAGTGTATCCTTGTACGTCTCACCACTGCTATCAATTACTGTTTCCAGGGTGTATTGTTTATTTTTCTCCAGACCGGTTATGTAGTACATGGAATCATTGCTTCCAGAACAAACTTCTTTACCACTACTGCTAAGTTTCATGCTGGTAATTCCCGGTGACACGACTTTTAGCACTGCATATTCTTTCAGGTTTTTTTCCTTTCCCTCGCAAAAAGCAGGCCTATCCGCAATGCCAAGCGTACTCAACAGAATTGGTGCTACATCTTCCTGGCCAATCGTTTCCTGAATTCGTTGTTGTTTAATGTTGGGGGACAAAATTATCAATGGCACATTGCGAACCTCATTTGCAGAGGCATATTTCTCTGATTTTGCCCCACCTCTTGATTCAGCATCAGGAAATGCCATACCATGGTCAGACGTGATAACCAGTGCCAGATTGTTTTCCTGACATGTTTCATAAAGGGGCACGATCAGGGAATCAAGGTTTTCAATACACTGGCTATAACCTTCATAGCCCCTGTAGAGTCCTGCTGTGTCAAGTGCGGCAATATTGACGGTTATGAAGTATTTTCTATCCCTGCCTTCCTTTTCAAGGATATTGATAGAATCCATTGCAGCATCCAGGGCTAATTTATTGTAGGTATAATATCTCTGGATTGTGCCGGAAGGCGTATTTTCCACCCTGGATAGTGCCCGGGACGCGTGTGTCTCAAACTCTGTTGTAAGAAGTGGAAGGGGATGATCTATATCCTTATTTTCGGATGTCGAAATCTGCATTACAGGTTCATTTATGGAATTGGTTGTGTCATGGAGAACAAGGTCATTTTCTGCAACTACTTCTTCGGAGTCCCCTCTCTCCAGTACCCCAACTGTCAGGTATCCATGTTTCTTTACAACGTCATAAATACTGGCATTATCATAACCTACCATTGTGTCATCTGCATCCCTGTTACCTGTCATGATAACATTGTGTCCGCTATTACCTTTCAGTTTAGGGACATAAACAGAATCGAAAATCGCAGCCTGATTATATATTTTTGGAAGATTTGACAAAACGGGTTTTTTGAGAATGGAACCATCGATTGCTTTTACATCCAACTCAGGATTTATGTATCCGTTGCCAAGACCATCAACTATCAGTACCACTACACCATCAGGATTATTTGTATCTCCTGCTTCAATAAATGTTGCACATCCGGCCGGATTTATTGTTATGCATAAAAATAATAGGAGGAGAAGTATTTTCCCAACCTGCCAGATTTGCCTTCTGGAATATATCATCAAGAACAAAAATATTGTTTCATATTAGTATTTTATGCTATGATGTTTTATTTTTATGTTGATTGTTGCTTTCGAGTTTACTGATATATAAAGATATTCCTCTTCTTTGAAAGAGATTGAACTTTAATATTTCGTTTGATAAATAATCGGTACCAATAAGCATTTTATATTTATCAATTACATGATGTCGATTTGTAATTACAATTATTTTTATATATTAGTTTATAAGACGTTGATTTTAACTATAATATATAAGTATTTTTACTACATTTTATCTATTAGTACCTAATATACAGACAATAGTATTGAAAAATAAGTAGCAAAAAACATGTTTATTGATAATATAAATTCTTCATCTATGAATTGATATTTGCAAAACCTATATATGTAACATATAAGAGATAAAAACCTTTATATATAATAAAATTGCAAAATTAATTGATCATAAGGTGCCTTAGATAAGGCACATACTCATAGATTGGAGTGTTGAAAGTATGTCAGAACTGACTCAAAAAAACAGATTAACAAATGCTTTAAAGGGCGAGTCTGTAGACAAAGCCCCGGTTGCCTCTGTTACACAGACTGCAACAGTAGAGCTCATGGAAATGACCGGTGCATCCTGGCCCGAAGCTCATTCAGATGCTTCCAAAATGGCAAAACTGGCATTGGCATCCCATACTGAAGCCGGTTTGGAAGCTGTAAGATATCCATTTTGCCTAACAGTCCTGGCCGAGGCCATGGGTTGTGAAGTGAACATGGGTACCCAAAACAGGCAACCCTCAATAACAGAACATCCTTATAAAAAAGGAGTTGACGATCTCAAAATGCCTGATAACCTGGCTGAACTGGGCAGGATTCCGGCAGTCGTTGAAGCTACGGACATCGTGAGGGGTAGTGTAGGCGAAGATGTGCCGATTATAGCCGGAATGGAAGGACCGGTTACTTTGGCCTCAGATCTTGCCAGTGTCAAGAAATTCATGAAATGGTCTATCAAGAAGCCTGATGACTTTAAGGCCATCCTTGATTTTGCCACTGATGCATGTATCGAATATGCCAATATCCTTCTTGATAGTGGAGTAGATATGATATGTGTGGCAGACCCGGTGGCTTCTCCTGACCTTATGAATCCAACCACATTCAATGATACACTAAAACCCTGTCTTGCAAAATTTGCAGAAGCTGTTGATTGTGTAAAAATATTGCATGTATGTGGAAATGTAACACCAATCCTTGATATGATGGCAGATTGTAAATTTGAAGGCTTGAGTATCGAGGAAAAGGTAAAGGATGTAAAGGGAGCCAAAAAAACAGTTGAAGGACGCGCTACACTTGTTGGTAATGTATCCAGTCCTTTTACAATACTCAGTGGAACTCCTGAAAAGGTAAAAGAAGAGGTTAAAAAAGCCCTGGATGACGGAATCTCTGTAGTTGCCCCTGGCTGTGGTATTGCTCCAAATTCCCCTCTTGAGAACGTAAAGGCACTGGTTGAAGGAAG
>NZ_MAFX01000042.1:0-95261 GCF_001683555.1 Methanohalophilus sp. DAL1
CACTTATACCCAGTGTGATCTGTTTCTTATCTGGCCTGTGGTCACGACTGTATCCATGCTTACCCAGTGGTGATTTATCACCATGTAATACGATACTGGTCCAGTCCATGTTGATATTGGTATGTTCGAAATCGTATCTTTCAAACAGTTTATCCTGGATATCGGAAATAATCGTTTCACGATTATTTCCCAGGGTTTCAAGAACCCTGTACAGAGTTCTTTCACTGAATTCAGGAAGAGTAAAAATATCAAGGACTTCCTCCCGATTAATCCATTCATGAGCTTTACTTATGCTGAAATTATCCGTCAGTTTGTAACTTACAAGAGCTTTGAGCAGGTTGTTGATGTCAATTCCATTCTTTTTGTGTTTACCAAAAACTGAAGGAAGATCTAGAATTTCGTAAAGTTGGTTTACAGCCAGGACGGTTCCGATAGGAAAGCATATATTCTTGTTAGGAATAATCTCATACGTTCTTAGTTTTGATTGCATTTTTACCGAATACAGCAAAGCTAAGAACACTATTATTACTTTTGACTGTCAAAGTCGGGTTATAAGCTTATATATGTAACTATGAACAACAAACTGGATACAGGTAGCCATTCTGTATATTCACTGCAATATCATTTTGTACAATGTGTAAAATATAGAAGAGATGCTTTGGTGAATCCTCTCGTAGTTGATTGTTTGAAAAAACTATATACAATATAAGTGCAAACTTTGAAGTGGAAGTCCTAAATATCGAATGTGATAAAGACCATTTTCATATGATATTCAAAGCAAAACAAACATTGGATATACCTAAATATATCAATTCAATCAAAACAATTTCATCAAGAGAGATTAGATGGAATTTTCCAGAAGTAAAAGAGAAGTTGGGAAAGATGCATTCTGGTCAAGATCATATTTCTTGGCTACGACAGGACAGGTTACGCTGGATGTTTTGAAAAGATATGTTGATAATCAGGGGAAATAATGCAATTAACAAAAAAATACAAAATTCATCCAACTGAATTACAAAAAGAAATGCTTTGGGAGTTATCCAATGCATGTACATCTCTTTATAATATTGCATTATCTGAAAGAAAAGACTCATGGAAAAATGATAAAAAATCCATTTCATATACAAAACAGCAGAACGATTTGCCACAAATTAAAGAAGCAAATCCTGATATAAATGTTCTTTATTCTAAAACATGTCAGATGGTTTTGCGTAAATTAGATGCCAATTATAAATCGTTTTTTGGACTTCACAAAAACGGTGACAAAAAAGCAAGACCACCTAAATTTAGAAGTCGTAAATACTTTTTTACAATAACATATAATCAGAGTGGTTTCAAAGTAGTTGGAAATATAATTAAATTCTCACATAAAATAAATAATGATGATTTGATAATTGATATTGAACATGATATATCAAATTTGAAGATTAAACAAATCGAAATATTCAATGAAGATAAAAAGGGTAATGGAGATTTTTTTGTTGCCCTTTCCTATGAACCTGAAATCAATGTACCTTATGTTCAAAACCATAAATTTCAAGCCATTGATTTAGGGATTACCAAAACGATTACTGCGATAAATGATAAAGGGAAATTTTTTGAAATAAACAATCCACGATATGATTTATATTGGGATTCTAAAATCAGTGCAGTTCAATCAAGACGTGACCATTGCAAAAAATACAGTAAAAAATGGCATCGATTAAACAAAACTATTAGTACTATGGTAAGTAAGAAAAACAATCAAATAAAAGATTGGCAACACAAAACCACCAAAAAAATGTTAGAAAACACAAAAGCCAATACAATTATTGTAGGCAAACTTAACGTTAAAAATATGGGTAAATCAAAATCAAGATCATTGAACCGCTCTACACAAAATAATGGTTATTTATCACGTTTCATCGAATTTCTCACCTATAAAGCAGAGTTTATAGGTAAAAAAGTAGTTAAAATTGATGAAAGTTATACGTCAAAAACATGTTATGTTTGTGGAAAACAACATGATATGCCATTATATAGACGTGATATGACATGTGATTGTGGTAACGTTATTGATAGAGATAGAAATAGTGCTATCAATATCATGATACGTTTCCTATCACAGAATGCCATTTGGACAGGCTATGAGCATTTTGCTCATAATCTACGACAAACAGGGTTATTGACATTTGATGTATCCCAAATACATCCAATGAATGATATAACAACTCGTAGGAATCTCCATGCGTAAGCGTGGAGTAGTTCAATATAAGATCAGACAAGATGTTGTTCGAGATTTGCCGGACATACACATATTATGCCATCCGGTACTGAATATCAAACTTATTTATCATAATTATCGGAGTGTCCTGATGACGATCCCTAAAGAATATAACCCCCAAGAAGTGGAAAAAAGATGGCAGAATGCCTGGGACATGTCAATGTACCATTTTGATTGGGAAGATGAGAATAAACCCCAGTATATAATAGATACCCCGCCTCCCTATCCTACAGGCAATTTCCATATTGGAAATTCCCTTAACTGGTGTTACATCGATTTTGTTGCAAGATACAAACGCATGCAGGGATTCAATGTTATGTTCCCACAGGGATGGGACTGTCACGGCCTTCCCACCGAGGTGAAGGTGGAAGAGATACATGGCATTACTAAAAACCAGGTCCCAAGAGCTGAATTCAGGAAGCTCTGTGAAGAACTTACAATCGGAAATATAGAGAAAATGCGCCAGACAATGCGCATGCTGGGCTTTTCGGTAGATTGGAGTAACGAATTCATCACGATGAAACCCGAATACTTCGTGAAAACACAGCGCTCCTTTGTCCAGATGCAAAAGCAGGGACGTATTTATCAGGCCGACCATCCGGTGAACTGGTGTCCGCGCTGCGAAACAGCTATTGCCTTTGCGGAAGTCGAATATGAAGCAAGGGACACAAAACTGAACTATTTGAACTTTGATAAAGTCAAAATCGCCACCACAAGACCTGAATTGTTGGCTGCCTGTGTGGCTGTGGCAATCAATCCCGATGATGAAAGATATAAGGAAAAGATTGGTGAAAATGTAAGAGTACCTTTATTTGACCATGAAGTGCCTGTAATTGCAGACAAAGAGGTTGATCCGGAATTCGGTACAGGTGTGGTAATGATATGTACCTTCGGTGACAAACAGGATGTACGCTGGTGGATCGAGCACAATCTACCTCTGCGCAAAGCTATTGACCGGAATGGCTTTATGACAGATATTGCCGGCAAATATGAAGGAATGAAATCTTCAGAATGTAAGGATGCAATCATTCAAGATCTCAAAGAGCAGGGTTACCTGTATGATCAGAACAACCTTGACCAGAATGTAGGAATGTGCTGGCGTTGCAACACACCGATAGAAATCCTTTCTGAAAGGCAATGGTTTGTCAAAATTGAAAATGATAAAATCCTTGAGACTGCAAATGAGATCAACTGGATTCCCGACTACATGAAGATACGTCTGGAGAACTGGACAAACACCATGGAATGGGATTGGTGTATATCCAGACAGCGTATTTTTGCCACCCCCATACCTGTGTGGTACTGCAAAAAATGTGGAAAATCCCTGATTGCAGAAGAGGACTGGTTGCCTCTTGATCCCACACAGACAAAACCTCCAATACCCTGTGAATGTGGTTCGACTGATTTTGAAGGTGAAGAAGATGTACTGGATACCTGGATGGACTCATCCCTGACAGCCCTGCACGTTACAGGCTGGCTTACAGATCATGAAATGAGATCACCTGCACAGCTGCGACCCCAGGGCCACGATATTATCCGCACGTGGGCATTTTACAGCATACTGCGCTCCAAAGCCCTTCAGGATTCCAAGCCATGGGATTCTATCATGATAAATGGAATGGTACTCGGAGAAGACGGACACAAGATGAGCAAATCCCGGGGCAACATCATTTCTCCGGAAGAGGTCGTTGACCAGTACAGTGCGGATGCGTTCCGCCAGTGGGCTGCAATCGGAGGTTCTACTGGTTCTGATGTAATGTTTAGATGGAAAGACGTGGTATCAGGGTCCAGATACTTTAACAAAATGTGGAGTATCTTCCGCTTTTCAATGTCCCATCTGGAAGAAGTACTCCCCGACATCCCTGAAGTTGCCACATCCAGCCTGGGCACAGTGGATCGTTGGCTGCTCAGCAAACTCAACAGGCTGATAATTTCAGTAACCAAAAATATGGATAACTATCAGTTCGACGAAGCCTGCAAATCCATACGCGGATTTGCCTGGGAAACCCTTGCAGACAACTATATCGAACTTGTTAAAGCCAGACTATATAGAGAGGATGAAACTTCAAAGAGAGCAGCTCGTTACACCCTCCACACAACTCTGGAAACTCTGACCCGCATGCTTGCACCCTTTGCGCCTTTCTTTGCAGAGGAAGTTTATTCCCATATTTCTACAGGCAGCGTCCACCAAACAAAATGGCCCTCTGCACACAGGGAAATGATCGATGAAACTTCTGAGAAGCAGGGTGAAATAATAAAAGACCTCGCAAGCAGTATCCGCAGGTATAAATCCGATTCAGGGATGGCTCTGAATGCTCCTCTCAAGAAGATCGAGATATATTCTGTAATGGATGATGTTACCGATCTTGAGGGAGCTACAAATTCCGCGGTGGAAGTTATAGAAGGAAAACCCGAATTTGAACATGTGCCTGTGGATGTGAAACCCAACATGGGCATTATCGGACCAAAATTCCGCAAACAGGCTGGCAGTATCATCACTACCCTGAAAAGCATGGATGCATCCCGGGTTGCACAGATGAAGGAATCCGGATCCATTGATATTGAAGTTGATGGAGAAAAAATAAGTCTGGAACCTGAAAGTGTGGAAATAATAAAAGAAGTGACGTCTGCAGGCAGGACAGTGGATGTTATTGAAGTCAGCGATGTAATGGCCGTAATATTGCGCTGAATTAGCTATTTATTGGAGTACTCCCCTTGTTTCTATGGGGGAATACCAATGGTCTATAACACTATATTAATAACTACCGACGGTTCTGAAAATGCCCGAAAAGCCGTGCAATCGGGGATAGAACTAGCAAATGCGTTTGGTTCAAAGGTATATGCACTTTATGTAATGGAAATGAATCCTGTAGGCATGACCAGGGAAGCAATACACAGGGATTGGAAAACAGCAATGCAGGTCTCACTTCCAGAACACATATCTCCGGCCCAGTGGCGCGAATTTGCAAAGATTGCCGACGAGAACTGGAGAATAGAGCGCAAGAAACATCTCGAGGAAAAAGCAGAAAATATTCTTTCCTACGTAGAAGAACTCGGGAAAAATAAGGGCGTAGATGTCGAAAAAGTACATATCGAAGGCAAACCTGCAAATGAGGTCCTTGATTTTGCCTCCGATAAGAACGTAGACCTGATTGTAATGGGCACATTGGGCATGGGTTCTGACGGGACATTCCGGCTGGGACGTGTAGCAGAAAGAGTGATCCATAATGCCAGCTGTGATGTAATGTCGGTCAGGTAATTCCTGCAAGGTTACTGTATATATTCCACACACCATGAGTTACAAAATCCACCGCAAGAGCTGCAAGGAAAAGCCCGAGCAGTCTGGTGATAACATGTGCTCCGGTGTATCCTATTAATTTATAGAGACGGCGGGAATAATATAGAGTCACAAAGCATATGCCAAATGTCAGCAGAATTGCCAGCAATACCACTAGTTTATAGGAAATTAAAGGGGAGGTACCTGAAAGCACGACTACGGTTGTGATTGTTGCAGGCCCCGTCATCAATGGAAGGGCAATGGGAAATATCCAGACATCATCACGGCTGAGGGATTCATGAATTTCCTCTTCAGTTACACTTTCCCCGGATACTTTTGAGAGCAGCATATCAAAGGCTACCTTGAACAGCAATATTCCACCAGCCACCCTCAGGGAATCTACACTAATCCCGAAAACATTGAGGATGCCGTGACCGGTAACGGCAAAGAAAATGCATATCGCACAGGAAAGAAGGGTTGCACGGGTTGCTATACTGTTTTTTTCTTCCTGTGTCATGCTGCTTGTTAGAGAGATGAACGTTACGACTACTCCGATCGGACTCACTATAATGAAGATGCTAACAAAGGAGTAGATAAAGAATGATACAACGTCCATATCCGGTCACTATAGCAATCTGGTATTTAAAAGTGATCCTAAATAAGTTATTTAATTAACATCATTTTCACTGACAGATTCTTTACTTTCTGATAAACCGTAAGATTTTTTGTCCTCAATCTCACAGGACTCGGATTCCATTATTTTCACCATTTGGTTATAATCCTCAAGAATGCTGTCCATGATGGAACTGAGGTGTTCAAGCACCTTGGAGTGAAGCAGGCCTTCGGGCGATGATTCCATTTCTCCCGGTTCCGGGGCTTTTTCCAGTGCCTCAACAATCTGCTCTATGTTGCCCAAGCGATCCTTTATAGAAGACCAATTATTCTGCTGGATTTCGGCAGATTCTTCGGGAAGGCAGGAAATTTGTTTTTCCACTTTTGCCTTTTTATTATCAAAATATTCCAGCGTTTTTCTGGCCTTTTCCAGCATTTCAGCTTCTATAGCCTTATCAAAAATAATTTCTTCGGTGGATACTTCAGGAATATAGTCCCTATCTGGACGGAATTCCTCCTCATTCTCCTTTTTTTCCGGTAGAGGAGGAATGAATCGTTTGCCATTATTCATGACTCTCTGGTTCATGAATGTAGGAGATACAATTTCAATATCCATTCTATGAAGGGAGTCCAGCACTTCCTTCTTAAAATTAGAACGATCAGTTAGCAAGGCTTTAGTCTCTTTCAGCAGACCTCCCACCTTGTAGGTGACGGAGAAATCCCCCAGCTCAAGAACATGTACGAAAGGATCTTCCAGGCCTGCCTCATCAGCCGCCTTGAGAAGGGCTGTTTCAATATCCTGCCGGCATATATCATAACCCAGTGAAACGTTAGTAGAGATTATAGTTCCCGACGAGCGTATGGTAGTCAGGGGGTTGGACATTATTTTCAGGTTTGGCACGGTGATCAGGTCACGATCTTCTGACTGAATTCGTGTGTAGAGTATGGTTTTGTCCGTCACCCTGCCAAAGATTTCACCGCTTCTTATGTAATCACCCACATTGAATGGCTTGATGAGCCGAACCATTATACCGGACATTCCATTTGAAACAAAAGTGGTAGAAGAAAGAGCTACCGTAGCACCAACAATAATACCTATCGCACTTACAATGATCTGTTTTGAATCACTGGATATCGGCAGGGAAAATATAACCAGCATCATACCCAGGAATGTTATAAGGGTAAAGAAAAGATTCCTTATGAAAGGGTCACCTTTGAAAACCAAAGATTTTTTGAAAAGATACTGGAGCAGCAGGATCACCAGCAATGTCAATATAACTATGATTATCGTCAAATAAAAATCATCGGCCCCTACTGCGATACAATATTCCTCCATTAATACTGGAAATAACAAATATTAGGTATAAATCTGTACTTACTTATACCTATACCCAAAACCGATCAGTTAATTCGTTCGACTATTCGCAGGGCCATCTCCACCACATCTGTAGCATTCTTGCCAAGCAGTCTTATCATGGGTTCTTTTCCGACATCGCCTTCATCATATATGATTTCAGGAACCTTACCATATTTTTCTATTGCATAAGCCGTGCCCCAATCCATTGTACTCACATCGGAAGGCTCGTCCTTGCGTTCAAAGGAAGCAATGCCAAAGCCCATCTGGCTGCAGGCAGCAAGTATCTCCTTACTGTACTTAACATTCAGGCATGCCCTGATTTCAGGATTGGAATGTATAGCAGCAAGTACCACTCTTCCAACATGTTTACTGGCACCAAACCCAACACACCCTGATGCCACAGGCCTGCCTTTTGAACGGGTTATACGACCGTGTACGCCGGCTACGTCGGATATTGTTTCCGCCTCGGGAGTTGCCATGGCAATATTGCACCCTACCTCAGGGATGAGTTTTGAAAAAGCCTTTTCCGAAAGCAAGAGATCCAGGGCCTCGGTAGTATTCACAAAAGTATGGTATTTTGCAGCTGAATTACGCAGAAAAGCAAGCGGATCTACCGGGGATACACCCATTCCAACATCGGTACTTCTGGAAATGGCATTTTCTACAAATCTTTTGGCACACCTTGCAGCCTCGGGCACTCTCAATTCATTTGAGAGATAAACAAGCAAAGCCGCCGAATAGGTACACCCGGAACCATGAGTTCCCCCTTCAACAAATCGACTTGATATTGTTGTAAATGTGTCATTGTGGGATTCGTAGACAAGATCCGAAGCATCAAAATGGCCTCCTGTGATTATTACATTATCCACGCCGTGTTTTGCTATCCTGCGAGCTGCTTTCTGCCCGTCTTCCCAGGTGTTTATCGTAACTCCTGACAGGGCTTTTGCCTCATATATGTTGGGAGTTACAACAAAAGCCAGAGGCAACAATGTTTCTTTCAGGGTATTAAGCGCAGATTCAGCAAGCAAGGTGCCTCCGGCCTCGGCAGCCATTACAGGATCCACAACCAGTTTAAGACGATGCTTCTTTACCTCAGATGCAACCGCATCGATAATTTCAGGAGAAGAAAGCATTCCTGTTTTTGCCCACTTTACATCCATATCCGTACATACCGCATAAATCTGAGAGGATATGTGGGATAGAGGCACCTCCGTTGAATCCTGCAGTCCCATTGTGTTCTGGGAGGTGATGCATGTAACGGCGCATGTGGGATGCATTCCCAGTGCCGAAAAGGTACGAATGTCTGCTTCTATACCGGCACCGCCGCCGGAATCCGAACCTGCTATCGTAAGGGCTACCTTTGTATTGCTCATATAATTCCACCTGATGATAATTTCTTTGACTGATGCAGAATATCTGCGATACCTTTATATATAGTATTTGCACCATGAGAGATTTACATTATTGCATGCAAACACCCAATTAAATTCGTATGGGTAACTTAGATTTAAATATTTATACCTACGGGGCAATTCAATATGGGAAACAGACCTCTGGATATACTGAACAACGCATTAAACACAGCCGTAATCGTAAGATTGAAAGGTGCAAGAGAATTTCGTGGAACACTTCAGGGATATGACGTTCACATGAATCTGGTACTGGATGAAGCTGAAGAAATCAAGGAAGGAGAAATAGTCCGCAAGATTGGCAGCGTTGTTGTCCGTGGCGATAATGTTGTATATGTATCTCCGTAACCTATAAGAATAATCAGGGCAATCAATGGTACCCTTCAAAATACTGATTACTACTATCCATATTACAAGGTGATAAATAATGTCAAAAGGTACTCCCTCAAGAGGAAAAAGACAGAAACGTACACATGCTAAATGCAGACGTTGTGGTAGCGTATCTCTTAACATCCATACCAAACAGTGCACATCATGCGGATTTGGTAAGACTTCACGTATGAGAAGTTACAAGTGGCAGCGCAAGTGCAAATACTGATTACTCTTATTCTTTTGCTGAGGTGCAAATGAAGGAAGAATGCGGTGTTGTAGGGATTTTACTGGATGATACAAAATCCCAATCAAAAACCGCCGCACTTCAGATTTACTATTCTCTCTATGCACTACAGCACAGGGGCCAGGAATCCACCGGCATTACTGTTTACAATGGTGGTTCAACCCATTCGCTGAAAGGGATGGGTCTTGTCCCGGAAGTTTATACAATGGAAGACATTGTTAAACTTGTAGGCCATGTGGGAATCGGTCATGTCCGCTATTCCACAACGGGCCAGTCACGCATAGAAAATTGCCAGCCCCTAATTGTGAATTACAAAAGTGGTACTGTAGCTATTGCTCATAATGGCAACCTGATAAACGGCAGCGACCTGCGGGACGAACTGGAATCAGAAGGCAGGATTTTCATTACCGATTCTGACACCGAAGTTGTTGCCCACCTTCTTGTCAAGGAACTGCTAAAGCATGGACCTGTAGAATCTATCAAGAATGTAATGAAAAGGCTTAAGGGGTCATATTCCCTGGCCATAATGATCGATAACCTCCTGGTAGCCGCCAGGGACCCCCTTGGAATCAAACCTCTCTGCATAGGAAAAACTGACCTTGGGCTGGTAGTTGCATCCGAAAGTGTGGCCATTGATACATTAAACGGCAAACTTATCCGGGATGTAAAACCCGGCGAAGTCATTGTATTAAAAGATGGTCAAGTGGAAAGCCATCAGGTATACAATACCACACATGCGGCACATTGTGTTTTTGAATATATTTATTTTGCAAGACCTGATTCTGTAATTGATGGGCAGCTCGTCTACAAAGTAAGGGAACGTATTGGCAGGGAACTTGCAAAAGAACATCCTGTAGAAGCAGACATTATTTCCCCTGTGCCTGACTCGGGCATAACTTCTGCTGTCGGGTATACCAGGGAATCAGGCATCCAGTATCAGGAAGGCTTGATGAAAAATCGTTATATTGGCAGGACCTTCATTCTTCCGGGCCAGGAAATGAGGGAAACAGCCGTCAGGCTCAAGATGAACACTATTGCAGAAAACATAGAGGACAAAAGGGTAATACTCATCGATGACAGTGTTGTAAGGGGAACTACTTCCCGAAGAATCATCAATATGATAAAAGACTCCGGTGCCAGAGAAGTACACGCCAGAATTGGGAGCCCAGCTATAATTGCCCCCTGTTATATGGGTATTGATATGGCTACCCGTGAGGAATTAATTGCGGCCAACAACAAAGTAGAAAATATTTGTAATACCATAAACGCAGATTCCCTGGGCTATCTAAGTATCGACGGACTGGTCAGAGCCATAGGTCTTGACAAAGAAGATCTATGTATGGGATGTCTGACAGAAGTATATCCACTGGAAATTCCCGGGGAAAAATGCCAGTGCAGGCAAACCCGGCTTAATCAATTCTAAACCTTTTTACTTTTCTTACAAATGCAGGATACAAAAGCAAACCTGCATAACCCAGAATAATACCTGCTATTGCACCTGCTATAACATCCGAAGGATAATGTACACCCACCACTATCCGGCTGATACCCATCATTATGGCAAATATCCAGAATAAATAACTTGATTTGCCTGAAACTGGATGCAAAAAACTGGCAGTTCCAAAAGCCAGTGCTGTGTGACTGCTGGGAAAAGAATAACCGGCTGCATCCACAAGGATACGTCCGGTTTCTGGCCTGGGGACCATGAATAATGATTTAATCCAATAAACAAGCAGCCATATTATGAACAAAAGTGACAAGTAATAGACTGCATAGGATTTACCTTTAAATATATATAGAAATGCAGCGATTAACAACCATATAAACAGGTTTCCCGCTATTGTCAGGGGGACCATAATAAAATCAAGAGCCTGAATGGAATTTATGTAATGAAATAATTGTAAATCAAATTCCTAAAATGGCATTGATATAATATTATAAGCCAGATATAAATAATTTTGCAGGATAATCGCTGTGAAAACATGCAAAACAATTCAAACTCCTGGGACTTCTGGATCGACAGAGGTGGCACATTCACCGATATCGTGGCCCTGAAACCGGACGGGAAACTCCTGACACACAAACTCCTGTCCGACAATCCCGAACAATACGAAGATGCTGCTATAGAAGGAATTCGACAAATCCTGAATCTCGGAAAAGATGAAACCCTTCCTGCAGAAAAAATTGCATCTATCCGTATGGGAACCACTGTAGGAACAAATGCACTGCTTGAGCGCAGGGGAGAGCCTACAGTACTTGTAATAACGGAAAGGTTCAGGGATATCCTGAAAATAGGATACCAGAACCGCCCCTCTATATTTGCACTTGATATAAAAAAACCCGAAGTCCTCTATGAGGAAGTTATTGAAGTCAGGCAAAGATACAGCTCTGACGGAACAATAGTAACTCCTCTGAACTGTGAGGACATCAAAGAAAAACTTATGGAATATTACCATAAAGGTTACCGCTCTGTCGCAGTTGCCCTTATGCATTCATTTCGCTATCCTGCTCACGAAGAGCAAATCGAAAAGATTGCACATAATGCAGGATATACCAATATATCCCTATCCCATCGCACAAGCCCGTTAAGCAAGCTGGTTGCCCGGGCAGAAACAACAGTTGTGGATGCATACCTGTCCCCGGTGCTGGAACATTATGTAAACCTGGTACGCAACAAACTCAATGATCAGAAAAACTCGACTGATCTTTTTTTCATGCAATCCAGCGGCGGACTTGTCGACGGAAACAGTTTCAGGGGCAAAGACAGTATTCTTTCTGGACCTGCCGGCGGTATCGTAGGATCAGCAGAAGTCTGCAGGATGGCAGGGTTTGATCGGGTAATCAGTTTTGATATGGGAGGAACATCCACCGATGTAGCCCATTACAGGGGAGAAATGGAACGAACCCTTGAATCAACTATCTCAGGAACACATCTGCACACTCCAATGCTGAACATACATACTGTTGCTGCAGGCGGTGGATCAATCCTGCATTTTGAAGATGGCAGGTTCCAGGCAGGACCTGATTCTGCGGGAGCCGACCCCGGACCCGCCTGTTACAGGAAAGGAGGGCCACTTACCGTTACTGACTGTAACGTAATGCTGGGCAAGATCAGCCCACAGAATTTTCCCCGCATTTTCGGTGAAAATGCGGATTTATCCCTTGACAGGGAAATTGTTGTGGAAAAATTTTGTGAACTTGCAGAAGAAATAAAGTTGCAAACCGGCAAAAGCATGAATCCGGAAGAAGTTGCCGAAGGTTTCCTGAAGGTGGCAGTGGAAAATATGGCTAATGCCATCAAACATATTTCGGTGAAAAGAGGGTATAATCTTGAAGATTACATTCTCTGTTGTTTCGGAGGTGCAGGAGCCCAACATGCGGGTCTTGTAGCTGATTCTCTGGGAATTGAAAAAATACTGATTCATCCCTTTGCAGGAGTACTGTCAGCCTACGGAATGGGACTTGCAGACAGACGGGTAATCGAGGAGAAGGCTCTGGAAAAGTATCTTGAAGAAGGGATTGAAAAGGAACTGACAGGTGTTACAAAGAACCTTTCTGAAAAAGGAATGGAACGCATGCTTGCCACAGGTGACAGGAATATTGACATCGAAACCGTGGAAAGGGTCCGCCTGAAATATGAAGGTACTGAAACAACTTTTGATGTGCCATATGGCCCTATAGACGAAATGACAAAAATGTTTTACAACCTGCACATAGAACGTTTTGGTTTTGTAAGCGAAAATAGAAAACTGGTAGTAGATTCTGTTTATGTGGAAATTATTGGGAAGAACCAGATACCTGCAGAAACCACCCATTTATTAACAGATAAAAACCCGAAACCTGCATCTTCAAAGGAAGTTTACATGGAAGGGAGATGGCACCGGATACCTTTGTTCACAAGGGATGTTCTCAAACCCGGCAATCGGATCACCGGTCCTGCCCTGATCATGGAAGATACAACTACCATTGTACTGGAACGTAAATGGCAGGCTTGCGTAACAGAACACAATCATTTGCTACTGGAAAAAAAGATGACAAAGTCCAGACCGGATATTGGTACTGAAGTCAATCCTGTCATGCTTGAGATATTCAATAACCGTTTCATGTCAGTAGCCGAGCAGATGGGATACAGGTTGCGCAATGCAGCCCATTCGGTAAATATTAAGGAGAGACTGGATTTTTCCTGTGCAATCTTTGATGGCAGCGGTAACCTTGTTGCAAATGCGCCCCACATCCCGGTACACCTGGGCTCCATGGAAGACGCAGTAAAAGAGGTGATCCGCAATCATGAGAATGATTTCAGCGAAGGTGATACCTACATTCTCAATTCCCCCTATCATGGAGGGACCCATCTGCCCGATATAACCGCAGTTTCCCCGCTTATTAGCAACGGAAAACCACAATTTTATGTAGCATCCAGAGGCCACCATGCGGATATCGGCGGGATTACTCCAGGTTCCATGCCACCATTAAGCAAGAGGATCGAGGAAGAAGGAGTTCTTATTGAAGAATTCAAACTTACAGAGCAAGGAAAATTTCGGGAAGAAGAATTTGTGGAACTTTTCAATCAGGCAACATATCCCCCTCGAAACCCCGACCAGAACATCGCAGATCTCAAAGCACAGATTGCTGCCAACCAGAAAGGAATAGAAGAACTCCGCAAACTTGTTGATACCTATTCCCTGAAAACCATTACTGCATACATGCAACATGTACAGGATAATGCCGAAATGGCAGTGGAAAAAGTGATTGATATTTTAGAAGATGGAGATTTCGAGTACACACTGGATGATGACAGTAAAATTGCAGTAAGGTTAAGAATTGACAGGGATAACACAAAAGCAACCATCGATTTTACAAACACTTCACCTCAAACAAAAAGCAATTTCAATGCACCGTCTGCAGTCTGCAAAGCTGCGGTACTTTATGTATTCCGGACACTTGTGCAGGATGATATTCCGCTTAATTCGGGCTGTCTCAGGCCTATTACGATAATCATTCCCGATAATTCGATGCTTAATCCTTCATATCCTGCAGCTGTTGTGGCCGGCAATGTCGAAACTTCCCAATACATCGTGGATTGCCTTTACGGAGCCCTCGGTATACTTGCACCGTCCCAGGGAACAATGAATAATTTCACGTTCGGCAATGACAGATTCCAGTATTATGAGACCATCTGCGGAGGGGCAGGAGCAGGCAATGGTTTTGATGGAGAAGATGCGGTTCAGACACACATGACTAATTCTCTGATTACAGACCCCGAAATAATGGAATTACGTTTTCCTGTCAGAATAGAAGAATTCAGTATTCGAAGGGGTAGTGGAGGAGCGGGAAAATTTCAGGGAGGCAATGGCGTGATCAGAAGGATACGTTTTCTCAAAAAAATGAAGGCAGCGATTCTTTCAAGCCACAGGAAATACCCGCCAAAGGGAATGGCAGGCGGAGAGACTGCAAGCACCGGCGAAAACATCTTAAAAAAGAAAAGCGGGCAAACTATTGAACTTTCAGCAGCTGATGAAATGGAAGTGGAAGAAGGAGATACATTCATAATTAAAACTCCAGGAGGAGGAGGTTATGGAAACAGGGAATGAAAAAAACTGCGCCCTTCAAGTACCGGTACATATACCTGCTGATGGTGAATCGGGTTGTTTCTGGGAAGACAGAAAAGACCGCCACCACTGTGGCATTGACCTTTATGCAGAAAAAGGAACCCCGGTTTTTGCCATAGAGGAAGGGGAAGTTGTAGAAATTGAAATAATGACCTCTTCCTCAATGATAGAGTACTGGAATGAAACCTACCATCTAATAGTACGGGGAAATTCCGGGAAATATTACAAATACGGGGAAATGGGCATGACCATTCCGGAAAAGGGTTCAAGGGTCAAAAAATATGACCGGATTGGAAAAGTCGGACAGGTACTCAACCCTGAGATGATAGATAGCACATCACCCCGATACATCCAGGCACTCAAAGAAAAAAATCCTGCCATGCTGCATCTTGAAATATGGGAAAAATACCCTGTTACAGATAATAAATTGTATCTGGGAGGCAACTGGTTCGGGTCCAAAAAACCGCCGGGCCTCTTGAACCCCCTGCATTATTTGCATAAATGAAAATCATTCTCTGTAGAATTCCTTTCATATGACTTCAGCTAATAAATCAGCATTTCTATAAGAAAAAATTCCTAGTGTGATTTTGAATGAAAAAAGGAGGTGAATCCACTGATAACAACACCGTCGGCATTCACATTAAATACGTCATCTGTCTCTATATGATGACGATCTGAGATAATGGCAGCATTCACTATTGTATCGGCAGGGTTACCGGATTTGGAAATTATTGTGAGTTTTTTATTAATGTAGACACTTTCCGTGTAATTCCCGGGATACACAAGGATTGTATCTCCTGATGTTGCATTATTTACAGCCTGCTGCATTGATCTGTAATCCGCTCCTTGGCTACCGTCAACTGTGAGTGTATCTGCCATTGCAGGGAGTGTTGTGATTGTAAGGATGATGAATGCTATTAATAGTACTCTCATGTTTGATTCTCCACTAAAATTAAAGACAATTGTGTGAAGGACTTTCACACAATTGATGTCTTACAAAATCTTTTCAGGTTTATGGTGTCCGGAACGCCGCAATCGTTGCTTTGCGGGCAAAGATGTGGGGTCCTGACTGATTGAACACTTTCTGACCTCACATCGAAAATTATGTTTGATATCATTCTATATAGTGTTGTTGGCAGTGAATATTTATTCTTATGTTTAGGTTAAGTTAAAAATATTTTACCTAGCAGGTATGCTGCCCCCTGTCCAAGTTTACAGGAAAGACAACATTATTGGATACTCTGCCAGCTGCACCTCAGAAATAATCCGGTCCCACAAACTTCCACAACGAAATGCCTCATCTTTATAACAAATGAAAATCTACTTGCAGGTAGGTGAATATAATCATGGCAGGTACTCCCTCAATTGAGGAGGTTATAGAGGATTTCAATGTCCTGAAATGTATGCAGTGTGGCGTATGCAGTGGTAGTTGCCCCTCCGGCAGGCAGGCCAGTCTGAATGTCAGGCGGCTTGTGCGCAAAATCGGGAAAGACCATACAGCCATTTCCGATGAGACCCTCTGGATGTGTACGACGTGCTACAACTGTCAGGAGAGGTGTCCCAGGGGTATTGCAATTGTGGATGCCATACTCGCTGTGCGAAGTATTGCTGCTCATGAAGGACTGATTCTGGAGCGACACAGGCATGTGGCCAATCTGCTTCAGGAACATGGCCATGCTGTACCTATTGATGACACTCACAGAGAAAAACGCATGCAATTGGGCCTGAACTCCCTGCCTTCCACGGTCCATAGCCATCCCGATGCCCTGAAAGACGTAAAGCGCCTGCTTGCAAGTTGTGATTTCGGGGAAATTACAGGAGGTGAGGAGCAATGAAAATATCCCTGTTCCTGGGCTGTCTTGTGCCCAACCGCTATCCTGGAATCGAAAAAGCCACAGGGATTTGCCTTGAATATCTGGGTATCGACTGGAAAGAGCTGGAAGGCGCATCCTGTTGTCCGGCACCCGGTGTATTCCGCTCGTTCGATGAGCCCACCTGGCTGGCCCTGGCTTCCAGGAACATCACATTGTCGGAGACGGATGAGAGGGATGTCCTGACAATCTGTAACGGTTGTTATGGGTCCCTGGCGGATGCCAATCTCAAACTGAAAAACAACTCTCTCCTGAAAGAGCAGACCAACAGCCATCTGTCACAAATAGGTCGCCATTTTGACGGTACCATTGATGTACGCCATATCATCGAATTCCTGTATTCTGAAATCGGTGTGCAAAAAATAAAAGAAAAAATTGTCAGGCCCCTGGATCTGAAAGTGGCCGTTCATTACGGTTGTCATATGCTCAAACCTTCATCAAGCAGGGCTACTGACAGTGTTGAGCGCCCTTCTGTTTTTGATGAACTGGTGGAAGCACTGGGCTGCACAAGTGTGGATTATCCCGATAAGATGGAATGTTGCGGTGCCGGTGGCGGTGTCAGGTCAGCCCTGGGTGAAACGGCCCTTGCAATCACCGAACACAAACTGGGCAAGATTGAAGAGGCAGGTGTAGATTGCATCGTGGAAGCATGTCCTTTCTGTCACATGCAGTTTGATGCGGGCCAGGTATCCCTTGCAGGCAAAGGCAGGGAATTTGGCATCCCCGTAATTCACTACTCCCAGTTACTGGCCCTCTCACTGGGCTATTCTGCAGAGGCTGTCGGTATAGATCTCAATGAAATGGATTGTTCGGATTTCTGTAATTTACTTGGTAAATAAAAAAGACTGAGCGCCCTGGGCTCAGTAATTGTAGAGGGATGTATAGGTAACTTCCACATCTCCCTTGGCAGGTACTTCCACCTTGAACTCGATGGTGTTTGCATCCTGCTTTGTGTAGGGATGGGATGATTCAGTGATTTCCCAGTCTCCATAGAGGCGTTCCACTATCACAACATCCTCGGTTGTTTCCTTGTAGTTGGAAATCGTGATCTTGTTCGTGTTCCTGTATCTGTTGGTTCTGATTCTCCATCAGGTAAACCTTATTATTTTGCATAACATTGGGTTATCCATGGACACAGAAGAAATATTCGACAGATTGAAACCCCTCTATCCCCATGAATACTTTTCCACTGAAAGGGATCCTTTCTACATATTGATATCAACTGTTCTTTCCCAGCGCACCAGGGATGAAGTTACAGAAATTGCTTCCAGGAGACTTTTTGAGCACTATTCCACTCCAGTCCAGATGGTGGAAGCAGATATAGAAAGTATTGAAACCCTTATCAGGGATGTGGGTTTTTACAGGGTGAAAGCCGGCAGGATAAAAGAGATTTCTCAGATACTTATAGATGAATATGATTCACAGGTCCCTGCTACCATGGATGAGTTACTCAAATTACCAGGGGTTGGAAGAAAGACTGCAAACTGTGTTCTGTCCTATGCTTTTTTGGAAAAAGCAATCGCAGTGGATACTCATGTACACAGGATCTCAAACAGGCTCGGTCTTGTGGAAACCACAACCCCAGAACAGACTGAAATTGAGTTACAAAAACAGGTTCCTCTGTCTTACTGGAGAGAAGTTAACGAATTGTTTGTCCAGTTTGGCAAAACGGTGTGCAAACCTCTGTATCCGGATTGTGTGGCTTGTGTAATAGAAGATTTATGTGCTAAAAAAGAAAAGAAAAAGTAAAACCGATCTGAAATATCAGACCAGTTTGTTGATTGGGTGGTTTTCGTCTTCGATCTCAAGACCCAGTTCCTTGGCATTTTCTGCAAGGATGATATCGGTCATTGCGGTTGCCGGGAACACAGTGTTTGTGTTCTCGATTGGACCGAAGAGCTGGAAGTTGGATCCGAGGATCTGTGGCACGAGGTTTGTACCGATGTCTGTAGGCATGTAGATTGCCTTACGCTGCTCCTTGGTCTCGAACTGTTTCTTGTATGTCTTCATCCAGTCCCATGCGGATGCCATGTTGTGGTAACCTCCACCTACAGGCAGGCCAAAGTGGCCCTTTACAGCAATTACTGCACGGATGGATGAACCGGCACCGGCACCAAGGGGAGTTGCTGCAACATCGACAAGAGGTTTTGTGATTCCACAGTCTTTGGCGATATCAAGCATACCCTGTGTCTGACCGGATGCACCCTTTTCGAGTACTTCGATCTTACCCTTAAGGGTGGGGTCAACTGCATTGAATGCAAGTACGATGGATGCTTCAATGTCACTTCTCTTGACCGCTTCTATCTCTTCTTCGTGGATACTTGCGTTGATGGAGTTGTAGATTGCCCTGTCAGCAACACCTATCTCTGTAACATAATCAGCTGCTGCAGCACGGACGTCCCCTGCTGAAGAATCTATCAGGAACGGAGTCTTTTCATCGTACTCAACAAACCAGTCTATGTACTTTTTGATGGCTTCCGGGGTTTCACCCACTATCTGGTTGGCACAGGGGTTTCCTGTAGTTTCTGCCATCTCGAGCATGTTGTCCCAGAGTTTTTCTGCTGCTGGTCTGTCGAATTCTCCTGTATCTTCGTCAGTGACAATGTTGTGCCTATTGTAGAACATTGACCCGACCAGGATGGTTGGGTATTGGCCGGGTTGTCCGCCGAACTTGACATTTCCGACCTCGAATACTTCCTGCTTCTTATCAAATTTGAACATGTTATTACCTCTATTTTAGAAAAGTATCGGTGATATCGAGATATAGAGCAAGAACATCAATATGCCTGCAACTGCTCCATAGAGTATTCCTATATCCCTTCCTACTTTCTTGCCTATCTTCTGTGTGATTTCACTGTTGGCAAACTCGATTTTCTCGTCTATATCATTGAGTTTCTTGAGTATTTCATCAAAATCCTCCGAGTCCACCACTACGGCTGGAATATTGTTATTCGCTTGTTCGTCAGCCATCTTAAATCACCTGCCATACCAATAGTGGTAGTATGATTACCATTATCAGTGCAAAAAGAAATCCGATTGTGAAACCGACTATTCCTGCGGCTGATACACCGGAATCAAGTTTTTGGTTCCTGGAAATCAGCTGGGCCCTGTAACGGATATCTTCGACCACTCGATCAATTGCGCCCATTTTTGGTTCAATGACCATTGGCACGCCTTTTCCATATTCTTCTTCCGCCATATCATTCACCTCCCGAATAATATCAGGCCAAGCAGGGACAATGTAATGGTAAGTCCGATCATTATTCCTTCAATCTTGCCTGCGTGAACACCGGCATGGAATTTATTGAACTCTCCGATCCTGGCCATTTCCCTTTCGATATCAAGGATCCTGCCACGAATTACAGAGAATTCTGATGCCATTGGTTTTAGGCCACCGACTTCTTCTTCCTCTTCTTCTTCACCGCCGACTTCTACCACAAGGGGATCTGCATCAAAAGCACCAGGGTCTTTGGCTGCAAGTTCCTTTATCTTACCGGTGATAGTTCCCATGTCTTCAGTACCAATAAGATCGATACATTCGACCTGTTCCTGATACCTCTGTACAGCTTCTTCGGTCAGGTTCTCCACATATGGAATAGCACCACTGGCATTCACGATCCTGTTATCACTGACACCGTTTTTGTGCAGCATTACGAATGCTTCACCTGTTATGTGTCCCTTTACTTCAGATCCGGTTACGACCAGATACCTGATATTGGGGTTTGCAATAATGTGGGATATAACTTTTTCCAGACCCAGATTCTCTGTTTTACAGGGGCCTGCAATTGAAGCTCCCGCATCCAGTAAGGGTCCTCCTTCCAGGTGTGAACCTAGGGTAATTACTGCAACACAGTTTTCCGGATCTCCTACCTCGTATTCTCCTTTGAGGATTGGCCATCCGGGTGCTGGTTCTCTCTTTTCTGCCATTTTACAATCCTCCGGTCATGCTAAGCATGTAGATTACAATTGCCAGAATTCCTGAGAATACCAGTCCTACAATGACGCCATAGAACAGGTTGCTGTAGATACCGGCACTGTATGAGGTATTTTCTCTTCCCGGGAAGGAACTTAGAAGTGGCCTGTCCGGGGCGAGGGAATTCACAAGGTCATCTGCAATCTTGTCAAGATCATCTATTCTTTCAACTATTGGATCCATGGAATATTGAATCACATCATCCCGTTCTGCTGCAAGCAGGGATGACATTGGATCCAGTACTAAATGTACTTCAGGTGCAACATGTACCATGCTCATTCCGATTCCTCCTCTTCCTTTGGCAGGAGACCTGTTCCAACCACATCATATGCATCCCTGACAACATAGTTCCTGTACTGGCTGAACGAAACATACCATATGGCCAGTCCGATGACGATTGTGGGGGCAGCGGATGCACCGGCTGAAACTGCAGAGACGATACCGGCCATTATCATTGCAATAGCACCTTTCTCGAATGCAGTGGAAAGGGTCCTGTCCTGTTTTTCATCGGGCCCGAGGTTTGCATTGAACGGATGAAGAATTGCCATACCTCCAGCGATGAAAATCAATGCGATGTAACCTGTAGCGATTACCTCTGTCAGAACCACATCAAACATGAAAGTGCCTGTCATGGCGGTACTGAGGCCTACAATGGCCAGCGTACCGGCACCTGCGATTTCTGTCATGGATTGTTCCATGATTGGAATGCCCATTCCTATTACCCTGTTGGCAAGGGCACCGATTACCAGGCCGATAACCATTGCGGTGACAAATGCAACTATGGGTCCGGCAATACCCCCGATTGCTAGGCCAAACATTGTTGCCACCACTCCCATACCCAGAGCGAGCATACCGATGGAAGGTACACCTGTACCAAGTCCATAACTGGCTACTCTGCGTACTGCAGCTGAGCCCCATACGATGGCACAAATTGCACCGAGGGCGCCTATGAATGAGAAGGCAGGTCCTGCAAACTGTACCATGAAATAGCTCAAATAAATTGCAATAAGTCCGCCTGCTGCTCCGAAAGCGATAAGTTTATTCTGGGGAATTGCCTCTGAGGCACCTCCGCCACTTCCTCCTGCAGACATTTTACAGACCTCCTATTGTAATTACACTTACAATTGCACACATAAATGTGACAATTAAAGATGTTACTACTGCTTTTGGCCACTTCTTAAACTTAGGATCATGGAATCCTTCGATAGTACCTCCTATATTATAGGACGGTATTACAGCATTTACGAAGAAAATTCCCACAGCGAAAATAGCTGCAAGGCCCACAAAGTCCGCTGAAGCCATGCCGTTTGCAATACTCATCAGGGAATAATAAACAAGTGCACCGCCGATACCACCCAGCCCCCCTCCAATGATACCACTTACAAATGATACAGTTGGAAGACCGTGTCCTTCGGTACCTTGTGATACATAGATATCCTGTCTGTCCTTCGTGATTGGGTCATAGTCGACCTTTGCTGAAGCAGGGGGAACTCCCACACCGTAGACGTATACAAGGTTTCCGACCATCATAGTTACTCCTATCATAATCATTGCACCGACCATGCCGGCTGCAAGGATCAGGGCCATACTGTCTGTCAGGTTAAGCATTGCGCCTGCTGTCACAAGTCCTGTAAGACCTGCACCGGCAGCGAGCTGTACTGTACCTGTTCCAATTCCTGTAGCCTGTGCCATCGCTGCGGGTGCACCACCCACAGGTACGAAGTGTACACTTCCTGATACGAGAACTCCTCCAAGTGTGATGAGGATCACGTATAGGAAATTGGCTGCCAGTACTCCTGCAATATCTATCATGCAGTCACCTCTTCATCTTCTTTGTATGGACCGTACTGGTTACGTGCGAATACTTCCAGTCTGCGGTTTCCTATTATCAGGATAAGTATGATTGCCAGTCCGGCAACTATTGACAGCCAGCCAATATTGGCACCCATTGAAGGGTCAAATATTGTAGTAATCCAGCCACTGAGGAATACGGTCATACCAAAAGCCAGTCCTGTTACAGGTCCACCGAATTTGGCGCAGAACCAGGAATTATCGATACCGTTTCTCAGTCCGCACTCTGCTTTTCTCACGATATTACCGGAGTTTGCGGCATTAAGCCCGGATCCGAATTCCACATTCTGGAATTCACGCTCTGCACCATAGTGCACATCCCCTGTGGAAGATCCGACCGCTCCTACTGTGATACCCCATATGAATGCAAGCAGGGTAAGCGGGAAAGGATGTCCGAGAACAGTTGTCATGAGATATGACACAACAAGGATACAAAATGTAGTAATATAGGCAAATCCCATCATAACAGGTACGTGTGAACGGACTATATCAAGATATACGGGTTGTCTGAATCTTTTCTGGCTTGCGCTCCTTCCCATATATGCAGTTGTTGCGTAAGTGCCATGTATACCGGCTGCAATGAGGGCTCCAACTGCGATGGCAAAGACCACTGACATACTGTAGGCGCTCATAAGCACCGATGCAGATGCACCTCCGACCGCTGCCAGTAAGGCATTGGAGGGTGGTTCACCTGAAATGGCTTTGTTAAAAATCCTGTGTGGATACATCATCTGGGGTGCCAGCTGTACCTGGGAGTTCGGGTTACTCTGAGAACCAACGTCGGATTCCAGATCTTCCGATGCACCGGCGATAGTTGCCGCTGCACCCATTAGTGCCAACACACCCATTCCTATGAGTGGTTCCATATCTTTTATCCTCCTTTTTAATTAATTATAATAAATCCATGTATTGCTGTAGAACAACTCTTTGGAGTTTGTTCCGTATGTTATGAATTATAACATAGACTCATCTAAGGTGGGTTTGGATTATTTAATATAATTCATAAACCTTTCGGATTTGTCTCCTGAAATCGATTATATTTCCCACATAAAGAGGGATTTGTTCAGCATATCAACAATTGGATCAATATGTTTATCACTTACCATAATTACATCAGAAATCATCAAAATCTAAATTCATATACGCCGTATCAATGGGAATGATGCTTTAACTGAACAGTACCTCTTTGCCTTACCAAAAAGACTATTTATCACTTGCAGAACAGTATTCTATATGATTGGTGCATCTTCCTTTGCAGCTCCGCTGCCAAAACTCGATGAGTATGTTGATTCTGTTGAACTCTATATTCCCAAACTTGGTGTATATGATGGAAGAACACTGGACAGGGAGCGGCTCTTTTCAATACTTGATGAATTATCCACCTGTGATCTGGAGACATCGATTCACGCTCCTTACTTTGCCGATGTGCCAACCTATCCTTCTGGTCTTGTGGTTAATACGGCAGCCATGGACAAACAGGATTTCAGACTCATGGAAGAGTCCATTGATCTTGCCGCAGAGATTGGTTCCCATGCTGTTGTCATTCATCCCGGTATCCAGAAGGGAGATTATGAAAAATCTTTCAACAAAATGATTGCAAACCTGAAAGAACTGGCCGCCTTTGCTTCGGACAGGAGTGTGGTACTGGGACTTGAAAATAAGGAAAATACAGCTCCTGATAATCTCTGCTGCGATGCAGAGGAAGTTGTAAGGGCAGTGCTTGAAGTTGATTCCCCCTCTCTTGGTATCACTTTTGATGTTGGTCATGCCAACCTGACCTGTAGGGGAGATTGTGGTCTGCTCAGGCATTTTGCACGACTCTTTGCAGAACATGTTGTCCATGTACACGTTCATGATAATCACGGAAAGTGCACGGGTGATTATTTCGGAGATGCACACCTTGGCCCGGGTGCGGGTTGTATTGATTATACCGTACTTGAAGAATTGTCGGGATTTGATGGAATATTCAATCTTGAAGTCTTTTCTCTGGATGATGTCATTGCGGGAAGGAATAAACTGGATGAAATATTTCCCTGAATTCACGGGATACAGGCCTTCCCTGTAGACGTTTCCTCTAGTTTTTTGATTTCATGCATGGATACCTGTGTGCAGAGGGGGATATTTTTACCTTGTTCCATTTTCTTATGGAAAAACTATTAAAACATTACAGCAATGAGTATTATAGTGGTTGCAATACACAGAAGGTATCAGCATGAATAGGTATGAAAAATTCAAGAAAATGGAAAACAAGACATACTCTGAAGTCAACAGGTACCTTAAATCTACAACTCATCTGACCGCGCGTGAATGGATGATTGCTCGTCTCTGTGCAGATTTCAAAAATGTATCCAACCATTCGGAAATGACCTGGATAGGTGAAAACCTGCCGGATATTGTGCCGTTTGCAGAAAGTCCGTATTCCAGGCAGGAAGTATCCAATGCTCATTCAGCCTTCAAGAAAAAAATCAGGCGCAGTGGGACAACTTTTTTTTATGCATATTATGCAGGTCTGATAGACCAGGAAGAAATCCTAACCATGATACATAGCATGATAGATGATATAGGAGAACTGCTCAAGATTGAAGGCGGGAAATTATCCGAATCCCATTCAGAGGAAGTGCAGCTATTGATTGCACAAGTCCTCAAAAATATCAATGAAGCAGAGGGATTTGAGTACTGATATTGTTAGCTATCTGGATTACACACGTGATGCAAAATATATGGTATTTATAATGTCGTATCATTCTCTCAATTGCCGAATATCTGTGGGCTCCTGTCAACCTCCTTTCCATTTATCCTGTTTCCCACAATTATCTGAGGGGAGCTCACAACTTTTTAATGGCAATATGTATTTATCATCCCTTTTTATAGTATAACCAATGACCCTCAGAGATTTTATTGACAGGATCCGTACTTCCGGCAGGCTTACCGTAATCAAAGAAAAGGTGAATGCCGAGTACGAGGCACCAATGATTGCAAAAAAGACCGCCGGGCCGGTCCTTTTCGAAAATATTAATGGTTACCGGGCGATCATGAACGTGCTGGGAAGCAGGGATGAGCTGGGAGCAATGCTTGATGTCAATAGAAGGGATATTATTAAGAGTCTTTCCGGGATACAGCCGGATGGCGAAATAAGGATCGTGGATTCCTCTCCTACAAAAGAAGTTTGTGAGGAAGAAGTGGACCTCTATTCTCTTCCTATAATGACTCATTTTGAGAAAGACGGTGGTCCCTATATCACGGCAGGAATAGTTGTTTCCGAATATGAAGGTGTGACAAATGCCTCCATCCATCGCATGATGGTTGTGGGGAAAAATAAACTGGCCGGGCGCCTCGTGCCTCCAAGACATACATATCTTCTGCAAAAGAAGGCTGAAAACAATGGTGATCCATTGCCTGTTTCCATAGTACTGGGCTCGCACCCCGCGATTGCTTTTGCATCCACAACACGGGTCGGGGAAGGCAAGGAATTTAACTATGCGGCATCCCTGATGGGCAATCCCGTGGAACTATTTGAATGTGACAATGGTGTAAAGGTCCCACATTGTGAAATTGTCATGGAAGGTTACATCTATCCCGAAGAAAGGACAGATGAAGGCCCGTTTGTGGATATCACGGGCACCTATGACCTTGTACGCCAGGAGCCGGTCATAACTGTCACAAAAATATGGCATCGTAAAGACCCCATATACCATGGAATATTACCTGCGGGTCCCGAACACCTGCTGATGATGGGTGTACCCTATGAACCCCGTATTTACAGGGCTGTCGGGGAGGTTACAAAAGTAAAAAACGTAATCCTTACCGAAGGAGGTTGCTGCTATCTTCATGCCATTGTCCAGATTGAAAAGCAGACCGAGGGAGATGCAAAAAACGCCATAATGGCAGCGTTTGCTGCCCACACCAGTCTCAAACATGTGATTGTTGTGGATGAGGATATAGATATATTTGACAGTAATGACATCGAATTTGCCATGGCAACCCGTGTGAAGGCGGATTCAGATGTTATGATAATTCCCGGAGTCCGGGGGAGTTCTCTTGACCCCCGTGGAGCATCCGATGGTACAACTACTAAAATGGGTATTGATGCCACAAAGGTTCTGGCAGAAAAAGAGAAATTCGAAAGAGCCACGATGCCAAAAAATATTCACTGATCATATTTGAAGGTTTTTTATATGTATCTCACACCTGAAGAAGAACGAATAATCGCAGGAGAAAGCGGCCCTACCCTGCAAAAGGCCATGGAAATCCTGGTCGCACTGGGTGATATCTACAAAGCAGACCGCCTGATTCCCATTAAGAGTGCCCAGATTGCAGGCGTTTCCTATAAAACGATGGGGGAAGCCGGTCTGGAATGGATATCCGATCTTGAAGGCAGGGTGCAGGTACCTTCCATTCTCAATCCTGCCGGTATGGATCTTGAAAGATGGCAGGAGATGGGAGTATCTGCCGAATTCGCTAAAAAGCAGCAGGAGATCATCCAGGCATACAGGAGTCTGGGTATAGAGGTCCAGTGTACATGCACACCGTATTACCTGAAAAGTTTCTCGGCAACCTACGGTGATCATCTTGCCTGGAGTGAATCCTCAGCTGTATCCTACGCCAACTCCGTTATCGGGGCCCGTACCAACCGTGAAGGTGGTCCTTCTGCTCTTTGTGCAGCTCTTGTGGGTAAAACTGCAAAATATGGCTATCATCTGGATGAAAACAGGGTACCTGAACTTATGATATCCGTGGACTGTGAACTGGAGGCTTCAGACTATGCAGTCCTGGGCTATGTTGCAGGCAAAGCAGCAGGTAAACGTGTTCCCTTATTCAGGATGCAATCTACACCTCACAGGGACCAGCTCAAAGCGCTGGGTGCTGCAATGGCCGCATCGGGTGCTGTAGCCCTCTATCATGTGGAAGGTGTCACTCCTGAAAGTTGCAGGAAAGATTTCGAGCTGCCCGCTGAACAATTAACGATTGAAAGAACCCAGATAGATGAAGTTTATGAAACAGTATCAGGTAATGGAATAACAGAATGTGACAGTGCCGCTGTGGGTTGTCCCCATTGTTCACCTGAAGAACTGGAAGAGGTTGCTGCAAAGCTTGAAGGTAAGGTAGTGGACAACAATGTCTGGATATTTACTTCCAGAGAAGTTGCTGAGTCCAATCCCAGGCTTGTAGAACGTATCGAGAAAAGTGGTGCAAAGGTTCTCTGTGACACATGTATGGTGGTCTCCCCGGCAACCGATAAGTTCTCTCACATGGCAGTAAATTCCGGAAAAGCCTATGCCTACCTGCCTGGAATGTGCAAGGTGGCCGCAACAATTGACAATATTGAAAAATGCATGGAAAAAGGGGGTGGAGCTCATTCGGATTAAAGGCAGGGGTATCTCAAAAGGAATTGCTGGCGGTGAAGTATTGCTTTCAGAAGATCCGATCTCATTTCTGGGCAACGTAGACCCGCAAACAGGTAAGATCGTTGATCCCGATCATTGTCTTTTCGGGAAAAATATAGCTGGCAAGGTATTGGTATTTCCTCATGGGAAAGGTTCGACAGTGGGTTCCTATGTAATTTATCAGCTTTTCAAAAATGGTGTTGCTCCGGTTGCAATGGTAAACCTGGAATGTGAACCGATAGTAGCTGTGGGAGCGATCATATCCGAAATCCCTCTGGTTGATGGTCTGGAAAGTAATCCATTTGAGATGCTGGAGGATGGTATGAACGTGAACGTAAATGGTAATGAAGGCTGGCTGGAAACAAAGGATTAAGATGGGCTTGAAACGGAAACCTTCAGTAGACCCTCAGGTCAAACAGTTTATTGAATGGATGTATCTTCAGGTAAGTCCTTTTTTCAGGGTATATGAGGTGAACTATCATGCCGGGTCGGTCTATTTCTATGGAATGCCACGGGTTAGCCGCAAGATCATACAGGAATCTCTCACGGCACAGTTTGCCGCCAGGGGTTACAACCTTGCTATCGAATCTAAGTTAGGGGAAGAGGTAATTGCAGCGATTCCCTTCAAACAAGGAAAGGACAGGGTCTGGATTAATGTTGTGCTTGCAATAGCCACTTTTTTTACAACCATGTTTGCCGGTGCAAGCATGTTCGGGGCAGATGTAATTGCAGATCCGATCTCTGCTTTTGAAGGTTTGCCTTTTACTATCGCTATAATGGGTGTGTTGGGTTCACATGAGATGGGGCACTATCTCGCAGCTCGCAGGCATGGCATGCAAACTTCCCTGCCCTATTTTATTCCCTTTCCCTCCATAATCGGAACAATGGGGGCGGTTATCAAACACAAAGGAATGATACCGGACAGGAAATCCCTGTTTGATGTGGCAGTTTCAGGCCCCCTTGTAGGGCTTGTGGCCTCAGTAATTGTAACGATCATAGGTTTGATGCAACCCCCGCTGGAGTTCTCTCAGGCACCCGGGACCCTTATGATAGACCTGCAGATGCCTCCCCTATTTGCCTTCCTGCAATGGCTAATGGGTTCCAGTGGTCAAACCATTCACCCTGTGGCTTTTGCCGGCTGGGTGGGCATGTTTGTCACCCTGCTCAACCTGCTACCTTCGGGCCAGCTGGACGGAGGGCATGCCATGCGTGCAATGCTTGGTGAAAAAGCGAAATACATTTCTTCAGCAATGCCGGTTATACTCGGATTGGTAGCCATATATATAGGCACTGTAATGGGACAGAATGCCGGAATCTGGTTTTTCTGGGCGGTTTTACTGTTTCTTTTTGCTACCGCAGGCCATCCCCGACCAATGGAAGACAGCCATGAACTTGACGGGAAAAGGATGTTACTGGGAATAGTTACCTTCGTGTTGGGCCTGTTGTGTTTCACACCGGTTCCTTTTACTGTAGTTACTGTTTAAGGAAGTGAATTGAATGGATATAAATCTCCGATGGCATCGAAAGAACTCATACAGTCTGGCGACGCTTTATCCCTTGCTTGAAAATGCCGATTTTGTCAGGCATCCGGTTGACGGCATAATGGTGTACAGCTTTTCCACCGCACAAAAAAGAAACATATTTAGGGAAGTATCCTCTTCAAACACCGATTCTGTCTATATAGCAGGAGGGCCGCATCCATCAGGATCAGTGGAAGAAACTCTTGGGTTTTTTGATTATGTGGTGATAGGGGAGGGAGAAGAAACCCTGCCAGAACTTGTGGATACCCTGCAGATGGGTGGAGATATTTCAAAAGTAGCCGGCATCGCCTACAAAAAAGAGGGTAATATTGTGTATACGGCTGCCCGGCAACCGGTAAACCTTGATGATTATCCCTGTTTTGACTGTGATGGGCCCCGATCGCCAATTGAAATCAGCCGGGGATGTCCCTGGAATTGCAAATATTGCCAGACTCCCAGACTTTTAGGTCACAAAATGCGTCATCGAAGTATTGACTCCATTGTTCGTTATGCACGCTGCTACAATGACCTGAGATTCACCTCTTCAAATGCTTTTGCCTACGGGAGTGACGGAATTCATCCAAGGCCGGATAAGGTGGAAAAATTACTTGCCTCCCTTGCAGAACTTGAGGGAAAGAACATTTACTTTGGTACATTTCCTTCGGAAGTGCGTCCTGAATTCGTGTCCGAGGATGCCCTGGAACTGGTAGATAAATACTGCACAAACAAAAGCATAAGCCTGGGTGGCCAATCAGGCAGTGATAGGATACTCAGGCAAATTCGCAGGGGACATAGCAGTGAAGATATCTTTAATGCCGTTGAGCACTGTGTGGACAAAGATATAGTGCCGATGGTGGATTTCATATTCGGTTTTCCCGGTGAAAACGAAGAGGACCAGCGAATTACCCTAGATATGATCAACTGGATAATCAGTAAAGGTGGCAAGGTGCGGGCTCATTACCTGACTCCACTACCTTCGACTCCCTATGGAAATATAGTTCCTGCACCGATTGAACCGGATGTAAATAAACTTCTGGGTAAACTGGCACTGGATGGGAAATTGACAGGAAAATGGGCTCAATTTTTATATGCAAGATGGTGAGTATGAAATTGTCCGCAATGGTACACGTTAACGACAATTTCTTTTCCTGAATTGTATTTTTTCATCTGTCTTTCGTATTGTCTCTGGGAAGGTTTGAGTTTATTTTCCCTGAAATAGGAGAGCAGGGTAGTAAGGAAATCTATTCGGTGCTGCAGGAATCCGGTTTCATATTCTAACACATCTTTTGCTATCTGCATGGCGTCCTTCTCAGTCATTTCACAGTGGTAGTAACCGTGTTCGTTCAGGCCTGCTACATATCTCCACAGGAGTTTGCCCCTGCTGTTGGGTTCGCGATTGAGCATATACGGATATATGCTGCATATGGCGGGCCTCTGTGTGTATATGGCACACAGGTCATCTTCTCCCAGGAAAGCACAGGTCCCGTCATCCTTGTAGGTCAGGGCATACCCCTGTACATAGAAATTGCCCTTGTTATCACAGTAATCAAAATAAGGTGCAGGTGTAATTTTTGAAGAATCAACCATCTCGATTCTCTCAACATCATTCTCAAGCAGGAAAACATGGTCATTGTAATCGCGGGTGCAACAGCGTGTACACCTGCTGCATTCAAAACCCACATCTTTGATTATATCAACCAGTTCTCCAAAAGGATATGCCTCTACAGCAGAGAGGTCTGATCTGGTCTGTGAGAGCTCTTTACTTATCAAAGTTATCTGCATCACCTGGGACTAACCGCGCTGGCATAGTATTTAAGAATATTTTCAACGGACTACATATACAGGTTTTTTGGAATTGCGTATCACCTTCTCCGCAACACCGCCAAGCAGGAATTCTTTGGTGCTCTGCTGGCCCTTGCAACCAATGACGATCATATCAACACTCTTTCGTTCAGCAAAATCCATGATCTCATCTGACGGATATCCTTCCAGCATTTTTGTCTCGCAGGACAACCCCTTCTCTTTTGCAATAGCCATTGCCTTCCGGAATGTGTCTTTGCCCATCTCCTCCAGCACCCGGCGAGAAGGACTCCAGGAATCAGGATTTGACAGAAGGGATGAACCGGGATGTACCACATAAACTACGTAAATACTACTATCCAAACTCTTTGCAATTTCCATCCCCGCTTCAAGCACCTGTTCCGAATAGCCGGAACCGTCAACGGAAATAAGCATCTTGGTGTAACTCATTATCTAATCACCCTTGCAGTTAATTAGGACAGTATTTTTTATATAACTGTCGTGCTCATTTTTGTTCCCTGAGCTTTTCGGCAATACGTCTTGCAAGTTCCTTTCCGATTCCCTCAATTTCTGCGACCTCTTTTTCCTCAGCCTGTCTGATCTTTTCCACAGAGCCGAAATGCTGCAGAAGTTCTTTCTTTTTCTTCTCCCCGATACCTTCAATCCCATCCAGCTCGGAATGGGAAAGTCTCGCTGATCTTCTTTTCCTGTGGGAAGCCACCGCAAACCTGTGTGCTTCGTCCCTTACCTGCATGAGTATTTTTAGTGCAGGAGATTTTTTTGGCAGAATCCGCAGTTTACGGGGGTGGTTGTCTGGAAAAATTATATGCTCAAATTTCTTGGCAAGGCCGATTATGGGTATATTCATCTGCAGTTTTTGCAATTCCCGGCTTGCGGCGTTGACCTGCCCTTCTCCCCCGTCGATAAGTATGAGGTCAGGCATGGCTTGTTTATCTTCTTTCATGCGGGAGTATCGCCTGTCAACAGCTTCGGCCATCATGGCAAAATCGTCAATTCCTTCAACACTTTTGATGTTGTAATGCCTGTAATCAGCTTTTGAAGGTGTACCGTTTTTGAACACCACCATCGAAGCTACCGGATCACTTCCCGATATATTAGATATGTCAAAACCTTCTATATGTCGGGGCAGTGTACCAATTCCCAGTTTTTCCTGCAGAATCTCGAGCCCTTTCAGTGTCCCTTCCTTTTTTGCTTTCTCCGTGTTTGCCCTTTCTCGGGCCATTGTGGCATTTTTCATCGCCATATCAAGGAGTTTTTTCTTTTCCCCTATCCGGGGAATGTTCAGGGTGACTTTCCTGCCAGCCTTTTCAGACAGCCATTTCCGGATTACTTTTTCCTCCGGAGGCATTTCTGGCACAACAATTTCGGGAGGCACAGGGGAATCCTGGTAGTATTGTTTGATGAATTCGGCAATAATTTCAGAGGACGTACTTTTCCCCCGGTTCAATTCAAAATCCGCCCGTCCCACCATGCTGCCGTTTCTCACGTAGAAGAGCTGTACGTAGACATCCTTTTCATCCACATACAACCCGATTACATCCCTGTCATCGATTCCTGCAGTTGTCCTTTGCTGTTTTGCAAGTTCCTTTAAGCCTTCAATCTGGTCCCGGATGACCGAAGCTGCCTCATATCGCTGTTTTTCTGCGTATTCCTGCATGTGCTGTCTGAGTTTGCCCAGCAGGTCACCGGTGTCCCCCCTGAGGTACTTTACTGCAGCCTTCACATTATCCCTGTATTCTTCCGCATCCACATCTCCTGTACAGGGTCCCATACAGCGATTTATATGATAGTTCAGACAGGGCCTTTTCTTCTGTGCAGGATTGCCGTGACACCTGCGGATTTTGAATATCTGGGATATCAGGTCAAGGGTGGTGCGTACCGGCTTTACACTGGTGTATGGGCCAAAATACACAGCATCGTCCATTAACCTGCGTCTGACCAGGTATATGCGCGGGTATCTGGAATTGATGGTTACCTTCACATAGGGATAACGTTTGTCGTCCTTAAGGCTGATATTGTACCTGGGCCTGTTCTTTTTGATAAGGTTGGCTTCCAGAATAAGGGCTTCAACTTCTGTGGATGTAACTATGTATTCTATATCCCTGATCTTGCTGACAAGAACCTTTGTTTTTGGACTTTTGTTTTTGTCAGTCTGAAAGTACTGGCTGACCCTTTTCTTCAGGTCCCTGGCTTTACCGATGTAGATTATGGTATCATTTGCATCCTTCATCAGGTATACGCCGGGCAGGTGGGGAAAATCCGATATGTCCGGATGTCCCGGCACAATATTTTCACTCATTTCTGTGGTGTACACCCCTTAAAGCAATGTTCAACGAACCTGTCATATGTAATATCCAGGATAGTTTCCAGATTCACTATATCTTGCCGGTTGTACTCAAGAAGCAGGTCAAGGGCTTTTTCATTCCCTTTTTCATATTCTTTCCACAGGTGCACGGCTTCAAAACCATCCATTCCTTCAGTTTCTTCGGAGCGGTTAATTCCCAGCATGTGTTCTATATTTTTGAGTCCGCCTTTAAACCCTATTCTCCTTAAAGGATACATAAGATCGGTATGCATTTGTTCCATTGTGATCTGTGGGAACTCTCGCTGTATGAAAGGAAGGTCAAAACGCGCACCATTAAAAGTTACCAGGAAATCGTATTGTTCCATCTCCTGCACTATTTCTTCCAGATTTATGCCCCGCACGAAACTTTTCACATCTTTACCGTTATAAACTCCAATGACAGTTATTTCAGAGGATGCAGGTGAAAGCCCTGTGGTTTCAATATCCACGTAGGCTACAGAGTCCGAAAAATTACGGAATCCTCTCCAGTGTTCGGATGTAGGTATCGATTTTGCAAAATAAGGAATATCGCGTATCTCAAGTTTTTCGATGGAGTTTTCAATTTCCATTGCAATTTTATCTTTTTTGGAACCCGGGAGGTTTATTGCGCTTTTATTCTGCAGGAATTCATTCCATGTCGTAATTCCACCGGACCATATCTTCCTCTCGGTTTCTTTCCCGATGCCCGGGATATGAATATAAGTACTTGTAAGCATTAATGTCACCAATATTTTATATGATGGATTCAGCTCATGTAATTAAATTTGCCAGAATATATATCATTTAAGAAAATGTATTTATATATATGACCAACGTAAATTCTTATACAATATACAACTATAACAGGGGATAACATGCGCGCAGATATTACATCACTCTTTGGGTTAAACGTATATACCAACCTCGGTACTTATGTGGGTAAAGTTGATGACCTTGTAATGAATGTGGAGGAGGGGGTAATAAGTGGTCTTGCTCTTTCTGACATCAGTCGTGATTTTTTCGATGTTCCTACAAAGGGTGTCATAATTCCCTATCGCTGGGTAATCACAAGCGGGGACATCGTTCTTATCAGGGATGTTGTCAGCAAATTCAGGAATAAAGAGAAAGAAGAAGACTGATCATCTCATGAAAGAGCGAGAGATCTATGCTGATTTGCGTTGTGTGTCTCCGGTAATTCTTCGAGTAGATGGCAGGAACTTCCAGCATACCCTGAAAAAAGAAGGGTTTGAAAAACCCTATGACCTTTTCTTTGCCACCTGTATGGCCGATTCAATAGAGCTGTTTTTCAAAAAAAGCAACATGAACCCGGTTTTTGCGTACACTTTTTCTGATGAGGCAAGCATTGTATTCACGGATCTGCCCTTTGACAGAAGAGTGGAGAAACTTGATTCGGTTGTACCTTCATTTTTGAGCAGCTCTTTTACCCTTTTTTCAGGAATTGAGGAACCTGTGGCCTTTGACTGCCGCGTGATTCCTGTATGCAGTGGCCAGTTTACCGAATATATGCAGTGGCGACAACAGGAAGCCTGGCGCAATTTTGTTAGTTCTTATGGTTATTACACTCTTATAGATGAAGGTATTGACAGAAAAAGTGCAGCTTCGATCATGCATGGCAAAAAATCACAGGACATACATGAGATGATGTTTGAAAGAGGCACAAATCTGGCAAAGAAACCTGCATGGCAAAGGCGAGGTGTGGCTGTATACAGGGTGAAATATCCAATAGAAGGGTATAATCCTCTTCTGGAGGAAAAGACACGTTCCACACGTTCACGTATCTACCAGGATTGGGATTTGCCTCTTTTCAGTACAGAAGAGGGAGATAATTTCCTCAAAAGACATATATCTCTGGATTGAATAGAGATTGCACAATTATTGACCTTATTATCAGTTAAATTATCTTATGCGGTGACTCCATGGACAGAATAGATCTTGTTAAAAGAAATGCTCAGGAAATTGTTACAGAGAAGGAACTGGATGAACTGATGGAAGCAAAAGCAGAGCCTTCTGCCTACACCGGTTACGAACCAAGCGGTAAGATACATATGGGTCACGTGCTTACCGTAAACAAATTGATCGACCTTCAGAAGGCCGGCTTCAATATAACGGTACTCCTTGCAGATGTGCACGCTTTCCTGAATCAGAAAGGTACTATGGAAGAAGTAAAACAAATTGCTGATTATAACAGGAGATGCTTTCTTGCACTGGGGCTTGACCCTGATAAAACCAATTTTGTTTATGGTTCGGATTTCCAGCTGGGTGAGGAATATATGCTCAATGTACTCAGACTCACCTGTACTACTTCTCTGAACAGGGCCCGCCGCAGTATGGATGAGGTAGGAAGAACAATGGATGATCCGCGGGTTTCCCAGATGGTCTATCCGATAATGCAGTCTATTGATATTGCTATGCTTGATGTTGATGTAGCTGTAGGTGGTATCGACCAGCGTAAGATACACATGCTTGCCCGTGAGGGACTGCCTGGAATGGGTTACAAGGCACCGATATGTCTCCATACTCCAATCCTGCTGGGACTTGACGGTGATAAAATGGCATCTTCCAGAGGCAATTATATTTCTGTGGATGATGATGAGGCAACCATCAAGAAAAAGATGAAAAAAGCTTTCTGTCCTGCTGGTGAGATAGTTGATAATCCTGTGTTACAGCTCTTCCGCTACCATATATTACCCCGTTATGAAGAGGTCGTGTTTGAAAGGCCTGAGAAATTTGGAGGCAATCTTACATGCAATGGTTACGAGGAACTTGAAAAAATCTTTGAAGACGGGACCCTGCACCCAATGGACCTTAAAAACGGTGCTGTAAAATACATGAGCCTGTTACTTGCACCTGTCAGGGAAGTTCTCCTGTAAATCCCCACGATAACATATATAATGTTTGCAGGCAGATATTTAGCATTAAACCGGGGGAAACATGAAATATACATTTCAGGATTCTACTGATCTGCCTGTACAGCGGGATTTCATTGAGGATTTAAAGAACTTTGTGGATGCCTGTTCCAAAGTTCTTCCTGTAGAAAAGGAAGCGATTGAAAAAAATGAAAATTATTACAAAAATATCGGTTCTCTGGAAAAAGCACTGGAGGAACTGAATAGTTCCAATGATAAAACTGTGGAATGTGTCAAATCCCTGGATTCTGATTTTGCCGGCCACTATCTGGATGAATATAAAAAATCAGTCCTGGAAGCCTGTGACAGAGCTGTACATGAAGGCTTGGAACAGGTAAACCTCTCTATCGAAAAGGAAAGAAATGACTATAACAAATTCATGAATTCTATCGGCAGTCAGGTCCTTTCTATGTTGAATCCTCTTTTTGAAGGCGGAATTTATGGTTCTCATGAAAGTTATTCCATGGAAGCTGAAAATGGCCATTTAACCGGCAAGAAGGTCTCAACTTTTGGGTCAATGCAATCTTTCTTTGAATTGGGTTATAACAGGTCTTCTGTTGCGGTAAAAGATCTGATTGATACCCTTTTTATCCCTACGTGGACAAGAACCGGATTAATATCCAAGGAAAAAAAGATCAAAATGGAAGACCTGTCCGAGTATTTACTGAAATCGTTTGAGTATGATGGCAAGGAGCACGTGGACGCCTCTTTCAGCAATAAAAAGGCAGACCATTCGCTGAGAATTATTTCAGACGGCGATGAGTATTCCGTGATTTTTGATGATACTGATATTACTGCAGACCCTGCGCTTTTTAAATCAATAACCCTCGAAGAGATTGATTCACTTGTCAATAATCTTGTGGGATTTGCCCGGTCCAGTATTGCTTCCCGCAAACTTGTCAATTTGATGGCCGGTGATGAGAATGCCATTTACAGTAATGAGATATTTGACTGCTTAAAGGCTGTTGCAGAACAGTATTCAGACATTATAACCCAGTGTCGTGAAAGGGGATATGTGAAAGGTGAAATTACCATCAAGATTGAGCAAGAAGATGGAACACGCACTGAAAAGTACGTGGATCGCAGCGAAATTTTCAACCGTCTTTCTGAGCTTGGTAGTGAAGGATTGGAGATTGCAGGTATTCTCGGGGTTGAATCTTCCAAAAGCAATTCACATTAATTTTTCTTGTGGTCAGGCATAACATTTATTGCATTCTCAAAAATAGAATTTATAATTATCTGTTATTATTAAATATTAATTATGCCGATATGGCCATTAATGAACTCATAAATAATAAGTCTACAGTTTAAGGAAACACTGCCTGTATCACTTCCTTGGAAGTCTTCTATCATTCGATATCCATGAGTGTATAATTTTGATTAATATTCCTATAGAGATTTCTGATTAACTCCTCCCCTCACCCAAACTAAACAACAATATTTATATTCTATCAAGATAAATTTAGTTATATGAGTACTTTCAGTAATTTCACCCTGAAACACAGAATATGACCGTTTGATAGCTGGTGGTGACAAACTATATGATAATAGACAAGTTGATCGACTGGAAACCATTTCGTCCCATACTGGAATCTATGTATATCAACAGGACAGACAAAGGTGGTCGACCTGAAAATGATGTTGTAATGATGTTCAAAATGCTTGTGTTACAACAATGGCATGGTCTTTTTTGATCCAGAACTTGAACCACAAAGACAGATTGATTGTAGAGGATTGGAAATTGGTCAAAAAAAGGTGGCAAATCATATTTTGGGTACAAACTGCATACGATTATTGATAAGGAGAATGAGTTGATTCGAAGGTTTGAAACGACTGTGGCATCAGTACATGATTCTCAGGTGGATCTGTCAAAAAAAGGAGAAGTGGTGTATAGGGATAAGGGATATTTCGAAGTGGCGGCAAAAGGATTTGCAGCAACGATGCAAAGAGCGGTAAGAGGAAAGCCACTGAATATCAGACAGATTATGCGCAATGACAGGATTAGTGTACAGAGGATGCCCTGTGAAAGGGTGTATGCGGTGACAAAAGGCGTATTCAAAGCGGGAAAGGTGATGGTGACGGCGTTTTGTTTCAATTTGCATCAAATGAGGACGTTAAAAAGAAAAAAGGTGGTGGACTGAGGGCGGAAACTATCTAAAAATAAGCAGATATTTCAGAATAATTGCCCGGGAAACAGGCTAGTAGAGTGATAATAAGAACAAATTTTATAGAAGTTCTGGAAGAGGAACGTTGATCAGAATTCTCAAATGAGAATGGATTTATCAGATCCATTCTTTATTTTGAGGATATCAGCAATATCCATCACAACCAGGATACCAGTGATCGATTATTTGAGATATCGGCGCAACATCTATTTCTCTGGCATACTGAATTTTTTATGTTGTATTGGCATACAAATATATAATATATTAACTATAGTTGCAAATTAGAGTTAAGATGAACAAGGTTATATCTGAATTTATTATAATTATATCTTCAATTCTATTTTTAATGTTTACGGTTTTTGCACTATTAGCCATTGAATATTTAATGGGAGGGAGTATGCTTAGCAAAACGTTGCTATCTACTGCTACCTGGACAATGATTATCATTGCAGGATCGATGATGCTTGGTGTGCTTTGCTTAGTGTATTATCTAAAGTGAACCAATTCTTCTCAGAAAGAGTTTTTTGCAGTGATCGCAATCATGAGTTGGCACATACACATTTGTTATTGATTAAATCCAGCACTTTTTTACATCAAAGTACAGCTTCTCAGCATCTACCGGAAGATAAACTTGTTTTTCGTTGGGAAAGGTATGAAGCAGGAAGCCATCTGGTTTAGCCAAGTGGTAGTTCACACTCTAATACTTACAGTGTACATTATTCTGACATCCATTATTGCAGGCTATCTTACAGAGATGATAGTGGATGATGAATCAAAATCTTACAGATATAAAAGAAAAGATATGACAATTGATTTTCAAACAGTGGTTAATATTAGATTGTGCTGAAACGGAAATCATTTTGGTACAGGTATCGCTAACGTAAAAGTAGTACCCATTCCAGGCTCACTTTCCACCCGTATACTTCCACCATGCATTTTCACATATCTGTTTACAATGGCAAGCCCCAGACCGGTGCCACCATATTTACGGGTGGAAGACGAATCGACCTGTTTAAAGGGATCAAATATGCTTTGGAATTTTTCATCAGGAATACCTATACCATTATCTGAGATAGATATTTCAATATTATCACCGACAAGCTGGGATGTAATTGTAACTTTACCTTTTTGAGGTGTGAATTTAATTGCATTGCTGAGTATATTATACATGATTTGTTTGAATTTTACCTTATCAGCAAATATTTCTATATCTTCAGATTCGATGTTGGATGTAAGTTCAATATCTTTTTTATTAGCCATGGGTTGCATCAAGGTTACTACTTCATCCACCGTTTCTGTAAGGTTCATGTTTTCAGGTTCATACCCCATTTTACCCGCTTCTATTTTGGAAAGATCAAGAATATCATTGATCAATTTCAACAGATGTTTTCCGCTTTTGAGAACATTGGATATGTATCTGGTCTGGTTTTCATTCAAATCACCATGTTTTTTATCTTTCAGGATATTAGAAAAACCAATGATTGAATTAAGAGGTGTCCTTAATTCATGACTCATATTGGCAAGGAATTCTGATTTGGCACGATTTGCTTCCTCAGCTGCTACCTTACTTTCCACGAGATGTTTTTCTATTTCCTGGCGAATATCTTCCAGTTCCAGTTTGTAGAGGGCAAAAGAAATGTCACCTTTTACTTCTTCAAACAAACCGATTATTTCGCCGTCCTGTGCAAATTCCCGGGATATGGTGGCTGCAATTACACCATATACATTATCCTTGTATTCAAGTTTAGAAAGCAGGTGTACTGATTTTGTATATTCCTTTGCCGGAGTATGATCGGTATATTGCTCAAATAAGTCATCCACAATAAGCAATTCGTCTTTTTCTAAAACAGTCCTGATATAATCAGGGATTTCACCTTTTTCCATTTTTGAGGAAAGGAGTGAATATTTACTAACTCCGCTACTTTCCTCAAAAAGGATTGGCTTTTGATTATGATCCATTAAACATATACATGCACTGTAAAAACTATGGGATTCAGCGAGGATGTCACAGATACCCTGTACAAGTTTTAATTTATCGTTTTCTGTTACGATAAGCTGGTTTACATTGCGTATGGATTTTAACACCGAAGTCAGGTACTCAATCCTTTTTTCATTCGTTTTACGTTGAGTGATGTCATTGATAATACATATCGTTCTTTCATAGTTTCCATTGGTTTTATTCATACCTGAGGAATTTATGATGACATCAATAAGAGTGCCATCCTTTCTAACCATCTTGTATTCTTTACCGTAAGAATAGCCGGTTTCAAGGATTTCCTGAAGGGATTGGGAAGCTTTGCCCAGATAATCCGGATGAATTATCTTTGCCATTGGATAGCCTATGATTTCCTTTTTTTTATAACCCAGGAAATTCTGGACCTGGTTGTTGCAGTCAACAATTATGCCATCAGAATCTATAGAGGTAATCAGGTTTGCAGCGGTTTCAAAGATGGACCTGTATTCCTCTTTGGCTTTTAAGGCCTCTTCGTAGAAGTTGTTGATTTCATTAATGTGGGGTATTACGTAAAATAGAAACAAAAGGGCGGTTACCAGAACAAAAAGCCATCCTTTATAGGTTTGCAGCAGGCCATATAATCTTATATCAGAAACAAACCATCCCAATGCCATATCTGAAAACAGGATCCAAAGACCTGCAAAGACAACATATAACAATGTGGTTGTCAGAACAGCATTTACATCCTTTTTAATCTGTGATGATTCTTTCATCTGATTTTAGTACTATTACTTCTAACTATAAGGGTATTGGTTCTATAGAAAATTTACCAATCAAAAAGAAATATTATGAGCGGGTGACTCCGCTCATTTTCAAGACTTTTAGTCCTTCCGCATTATGAGTGCTGCACCTGCAATCAGTGCCACTGCAAAAATGGCGGTAAAGCCGGGTGTCTGAGCATTTTCAGTTTCAGATGCAGGTTCATCTGTTGTTTCTTCATCTTCAGGTTGCTCGGCAATCGGTTCTTCAATCCCTTCTTTGTATTCATCTCCAACAATGCTGAATACAGAAAATCCGGGAGTCTCGGCTGTGAAGTGGAGATATTGGTCATCTTCTCTGACCTGATTACTTGGAAGGTCCTGCCACTTTCCATCATGGAATCTGGTCATGCGTATTGTGGAAGGGTCGATGTTGTTTTCCTCAACCCATTCTTTGCTGACCTTGAACTCGATCAGGATGTTGTCAGCATTTTCATCAGAGATAGTACCTTCACTGCCAACGGTGATACTCATCAACTGGTAGGAATTACCTTTTGGATCATCCACATCATCGGGTTTGTCCTTGAGTGCCTGCACCTTTGCTACAACTGTGCCTTTGTCATCCTTTGCATCAAAACTGATTCCAAGTACAGGTCCTTGTCCATCAGAGAAATCATATTTCACATTCGATCCAGCAAGCACACGTTTAATTCCGGAAACTGTACCTTCGACATCTTCAGGAGGCATACTTGGACCTACTGAAGAGCGTCCACCGGAACTGCTCTTTTTATAGTCATCTGCTTTGAGAGTATCAGCCCTGATCACGGACAGGTTGACTGTGTTGTTATAATTACCCAGAACATCAGTGGCGTTTATATTCAGGTAATATGTGTCTTCAGCATCTGTATCCACCATTATGGAATTGTTTACCCAGTAGCCACTGACATTTTTGAGAACCGCTTCATCTACTGTATCATTTACACTGGAGACATTGACCACCACTGAGGAGATGCCGGATGTGTCTTTTACCGAAACGTTCAGGTCAAGAATATCTCCAACTTTTACCCTTTTCTCCTTTGGAGAAATTGCAGTGACCTCGGGTGTTTTACCATCAGCAGTATAGGTCGACCAGTGACCTACACTGAAAGTCAATGTACCTTTCTCTGCGTTCCAATCAAGCCCTGAAACCGTGCCATTGGAAGTCTGACCTGATTCCAGAATTGGCTGGCCATCGAGCAGTATGCCCGGCTGGTTTTCGAAGGATCCAAGGCCATACATTGTAAGATTTGTGGAAACATTCAATGTGCTCAGGTTTGCAGAGTCCAGTGTTGTCTGCGCTGTGTCGAAATCCACATATTCCCCGAATTGTTGCAATTTCTGGGCAAACTCAATGTCACAGAGATTTACGTTTTTCGTGAATTCCAGACTTCCAATTACGTTACCATTACTGTCGTTTGCTTCAAAGGTCAGGTTGCTTACATGAGTAAGATCATTGATTTCAGTCCAATCTGTAGTATTGGGGTTACCCAGACCGGTTATATTTGATTTGGGATTGAAATTGAGCATTACAGGACAGACGGTATTGTTAGCACCTGTAGCTGTTGTGGCATGAATGGAAATATAATAGACACCAGTATCATTATCTGGCATAGTATGATTCAGAAGGGTGAATACACCATCACCCTGATGCTCAAATGAAATGGGATTAGTATTTCCAGTTATATTGGAAAAATCTGCAACTACGCTGGCATCCGATTTATTATCCAGTTTTGTCCACAAACTGATATTCTCCCCACTGTAAGCAAAGGTGAAATTTGCATTTTCAGATCTGTTAGTGCCATCATTGTTGATGAAAAAGACAGCCGGTGATTCTGTGAATTTAAGAGAAGTCGGCATTACAAGAGGCAAATAGTCGTAATTATTCTCTGCTTCATGTATTGTGTAAGTATCGTTGGGAGTATCACAAAAACCATCGCCATCAGTATCAGTATTTTCCTGACTAAAACCGGTGCCATCCGGAGTCGCCCAGAGGTTACCTCCGATATAGTCTCCGCCTGCAATATTGGGACCGAGGGTTTTTGTGGTGTTCCAGTAATTGGTCAGAGTTCCAGAAATGTAAGCATTCCGAATATCATTGTTGAAATAATTATTATAGATATGATTTTCAGAACTTCCACCACTTAAATATATGCCACCACCCCCATTCATTGAGATAGTATTATTGTAGATGGAGTTATTATACCCTGGATATAAAAAAATTCCATACCGATCATTATTGGACAGGATATTTCCACTCAATTCATTTTTTCCAGATTCATGGATATATATTCCACATCCATATCCTTGATCTGAATTTATTTCATTGTCCCCATTATTAGAAATATTATTATTGCCAACAAAATTATTAGATGATCCGTATTGCCCGCCCAAAAGTAGTCCAATTTTGTTATTCAATATAGTGTTATTAACCAGCCTGTTTTCGTGGGAAGAAACAAAATAAACTCCATTGTTGATATTATTTGACACATTGTTTTGAGTCAAATTGTTGTATTTAGAGTGAGCAATCTTTATTCCATTATTGTTATCCAAAGCTATGTTGTCAATAAGGGTAGTGTTATAAACATATGAAATATCTATACCATTATTGTTATTCAAAACTGTGTTATCTATAAGGGTATTATTTTCATTATAGACTCTATCAACATCATACAGAGTAATACCATTTTCAGTATTATTAAACACAGTGTTACCAGTCAAAATGCTATCCTGAGGATATTGTAAATAGATACCATTGGAATTGTTATATACAGTGTTATCAGTCAAAGTGCTATCCTGAGGATATTGTAAATAGATACCATTGGAATTGTTATATACAGTATTACTGGAAAAATTATTGTCACTGGAAGTATCTTTAGGCGAAGACATATAAATTCCATTGCCATCATTGTCTGAAATTGTGTTGGCAGTTATATTGTTAGTAATAGAATTTAGTAGATATATACCACTATATGCGGTCACATCAAAATATCCATTGCCTGAAATTGTGTTGTCAATAAGATTATTAGAATTGCTTCCCTCTAATTTTATTCCATGATAGCCATTGCCTGAAATTGTGTTGGCAGTTATATTGTTAGTAATAGAATTTAGTAGATATATACCACTAAATTCGTCCCCATCAAAATATCCATTGTCTGAAATATTATTGGCAGTTATATTGTTATTATCACAATCATCCATAAGAATGCCATGACCCTCGTTATCTTGAATGATGTTATCAATCAATTTATTATCATTACTTGAAGATTGCAAATAAATTCCAATTCCGGGATTTTCTGATACATCGTTTCCTGTCAAATTGTTATTGTTGGAATTTGCTAAATAAATCCCATAGTTATTACCAAAAACAATATTATTACTTAGATTGTTGTTTTCAGAAGAGGCCAGATAAATTCCATAAATCATACTATTATTTGCAATAGTGTTGCCTGTTATGTTATTATTGGAAGAACTACTTAAATATATAGCACTAAAGTAGTTATCTGGAATTGTGTTATCAGTTAGGTTGCAATAGTTTGCATTATTCAAATAAATGCCTGATGCATAAATACCATTATTACCATTAGCACCACTAATATTAAATCCATTAATAGTTACACTATCAGATTTTATATCAAAGACAGGATTTTCTGGATCGGCTGCAATGACATGTGTGACAGAAGCACCATTTGCCGAAGTGATATTCAATAATGATGTGGAAACTTCGATATTCTCAATGTAGGTACCTGAATCCACGAGAATAGTGTCTCCACTACTTGCATTACTCACAGCTGCCTGTATAGGAGTGGAGGATTCATTGAAAGAGTTGCCATCTTTCCACCATCCAGTGTCGTTCACATTAAGTGTATCTGCACCTGCTGTACCAACCATCAAAATGGTTAAAATCAGAAGTATTAGGGGGGATTTTCATCTGGACACCTTGCTGTTTTAATTAGAATTATGCAAGCCCGGGATTGAAGAGGGGGCTAATTGTTCATATTATTAATATTTGAGACATAACGTATATAATAATATCTGTCCTATACAAAACATGCTTTGTCTACAAATTACACAAAAATTCTATATTGGCATTCATGATGCCTGTTATGATGGGGTATTCTGCAACCATTCTTACCCAAATCCCTTACATGTGTAGCCCAATTGCAGCAGTATAAATATCTCCCTGCCAATCTACTCTTCAGGGTTAAAACCTCAAGGAGTGGGGATAAATAAATGATAGAAAAAGTGGTGCTATACAAACAGGGACAAAATATTGACCCGGCTGTGGTCTTTTCAGCCATCTTGGACAGTAAAGGCAGGGTACGTCGCAACAGGATGTATCGGCTCTATTCGGGCCACGGCTACAACAGGGGGTGAGCGAAAAATCTAAAATGGCCTTTCTACAACCTCCTTCCTGTGTTTTGGATTGTTAAGCTCTTTCAAGGACTTTTTCTTTTTCCGCTGATACCCTTATGTAGCATCAGTACAAATTTTAGTACATGAAGCAAACGAACAATTTCCCGGACGTTACTGCAGCCCTTGCAAAAAACCGATGTGAAGCCTACCTCCTTGTTGCCGATTCTTCCAACGCCGATATGTATTTTGCCACGAAATTCCGTGCAGGCGACCCTTTCTGTTACATCCAGACCCGCAATGCCAGGGACATGATGCTTATATCGGATATGGAAAAGGGCAGGGCTCAGAAGGAAAGCAGGATCGAGGAAATCGTGCCTTTAAGTTTCTGCGATTACAAAAAACGCCTCAAGGAAACAGCCGACCCGGGCAGGGCCTACGGGGAATGTATCGGCCAGTTACTGCAGAAGGAAGGAGTGCGACATGTGGCAGTACCCCGGGATTTCCCCGTTTATACGGCTCAGGTGCTCAAAGAGATGGGCTTTACCGTCAATCCGATCCAGAGCCCCTTAAGAAAATTGCGTGAGGTCAAGGAAAAGGGAGAGGTCAATCTTATCAGGCAGGTCCAGCAGGCCAACGAAGAGGCAATGCAGGCAGCCATTGAAGCCATCAGGATCGCTGAGATCGAGGACAATAAACTCTTCCTTGAAGGTCAACCCCTGACAGCATCCAGAGTACGCAGGATTATTGAACATTGCCTGCTTGATCATGACTGTCGGGCCCATGGAACCATTGTGGCCTGTGGCAAGGGTGCAGCCGATCCACACTGGCATGGTGAGGGACAGCTGCTGGCAAGCGAGCCCATTGTGATCGACATCTTCCCGCAGCATAAAATGCATCACTACTGTGGCGACATGACCCGTACCGTTACCAGGGGAGAAACTACAGAACAATTACAGCAGATGTACGATGCCGTGCTTGCAGCCCAGGAAAAGGCTCTGGGAATGCTTAAACCCGGTGTTGCAGCAAATGATGTGCATCAAGCGGTCTGTGACGAGTTCGAAGAAAGGGGATATTTCACGGATGCTGAAAAAGGTGAAGGATACATCCACTCCACAGGGCATGGTGTCGGACTGGAAGTGCATGAAGCACCCTCGATCGGTTTAAGGGAGATACCCCTGCAGCCGGGCAATATCATTACCATTGAACCGGGGCTCTACTACCCACAGATCGGCGGGATACGCCTGGAAGACCTGGTCCTGATAACAGAACATGGTTATGAGAACCTGAACACTTTTGAAAAGGAATTTGTAGTATAAACATTAATCTCCAGAATCATAACAGGTGATGAGCATGCAGGATAAAGTTCAGGAAGTCGAGGAGATTCTCGATAAGTATCTAACCGCCGGTAAGATTCTGTCACAGGTACGGGGAGAAGCCGCGGATAAAATCAAGGTAGGGGCAAAGCTGCTGGATGTAGCCGAGTTTGTGGAACAACGTACAATGGAACTTGGAGGCAAACCCGCTTTCCCCTGCAATCTTTCACGTAATGACGAAGCCGCCCATGCAACCCCGATGGCAGGGGATACGGAAGTTTTTGGCAAGGACATAGTCAAGCTGGATATGGGAGTACATGTGGATGGCTATATTGCCGATGCCGCCCTGACCGTTGACCTTTCAGGAAATAAGGATCTGGCAGATGCTTCCAGAGAGGCACTGGATGCAGCCATAGATACTGTCAAAAGCGGTGTGAATACTGCAGAGATCGGAGCGGTTATCGAGGATACAATCCGTGACAAGGGATTCAAACCGGTTGCAAATCTCACGGGCCACGGCCTTGCACGTTATCAGGCACATACCCCGCCAAGCATACCCAACCGCCATATCGGACAGGGGATGGAACTTCAGGCAGGCGATATCATAGCCATCGAGCCCTTTGCGACAGATGGTGCGGGCAAGATCTCAGATGGTAGTTTCACGGAAATCTACCAGTTCATACAGAAAAAGCCCATACGTATGCCTGCAGCCCGCAAACTTCTCAAGGAACTGAAAGAATACAGCACCCTTCCCTTTGCCAAAAGATGGCTGACCTCTTCCAAAATCGATCTTGCCCTGATGCAACTTGAAAAGGCTGAAATCATCACTTCCTTCCCTGTACTGAAAGAGGTGGGCGGAGGAATGGTATCCCAGGCCGAACACACTTTGATTGTTACCGAAGACGGGTGTGAGATCACTACTCGTTGAGGTGTCCGTTTTGCGTAAACTTGTGGTTGCAATACCTATCCTGCTTGTACTATTTATTCTGATTATGCCTGCATCCGCCCAGATAATCTGGAACAACCACATAATACTCAAAAAAGACAGCATGGAATGGAATTACAACGAAAGTTACACAAATTCTTCAGTCATTCTTTACAGAGATTACATCGACTCACAATTGGGAGACGACAGCGGGCTTGTAAACGCCTGGGAAGTATTGAAAATGGATGTCAAAGTGCGCAATTATCTCAAAGGAGAACTGGAAGAGGAGATGGATGTACAGATCAATGGTTCCTCCGAGAATATCCAGGTAACCGATATCGCAGCACAAATGGGATTTGAAACACTGGGCAACATCAACAAAACAGACAGGATAGACAACCGTTACAGTGTCGACTATATTTTTGATACTCCAGTTCTCAATTCCGACACAAACTTTACCTTCAGGGGGCAGAATCAGTCTGAAGTTGTTATCGAACTTGCTGATACAGTGGAGATAAATTCTACAGCAGGAATGGAGAATGTTATTGTTTCAGAAGGAGAAAATACTACTTTTGTGAGGGGCAATATAGGGAATACATCGTATTTTTCCCTTTACACTGAATAATCAGGTGAGCAAAATGAGAATAGAACAGATCAAACTGGAAAACGGTACAGCACAGGGTCTCAAATGGGAATTTGAAAACGCTTCCCTGCTCCTGATCAAAGCCGACATGGGTTATGTGATGTGTGGCTATCTCAATATGGAAACCGCAGACAAACTGGGGGATGTGGCTGCTGTGGTAAGTGGTGTGGACAGTTTTGAAGATGTACTGCAGGCATCTCTGAAATCGGTAAGCAAAAAAGCCCTTGGTATCGGAATTGAGGAAGGGATGACCGGCAGACAGGCTCTTGAAAAGATGTTCTGATATGCGCTACGCTTTTGAGCTTTCCGGAGACCATGAAGAAATCGCTGCAGACGAGGCTCTGGCCTGTCTGGCTACCGAAGGTCTCAAACCGGTATACACGCAGCATTATGATCACTGCCTTGTGGTGGAACTTGAAGAGCCGGATGCCGAAATTAGGTTGGAAAAATTTGCCGGAAAACTGGCCATGTGCCATCATATCCTGCGCGTTACTTTCATCTGCAATAATGAACCCGAAACCATTATTTCCAGTGCAGAAAACTGCGACATCAAACCCCATCTTTCTGCAGGCCAGACCTTTGTAGTACGTGCCCGGAAGGTCAATCACCATACCACCGTGGAAGGCTCCTACCTGGAACAGAGGGTAGGCGGAGCTGTTTTCAGGAAGGGTTACAGGGCCAATCTCAACCAACCCGATGTTACCCTGCGGCTCATACTGACCGAAAAATGCGTATGTGGTTGTGTCATTGCATCCATAGACCGCAAGGCATTCCATGCACGTGCACCCCACAAGAAACCCTTTTTCTATCCAGGGGTACTCATGCCCATTACAGCCCGGGCGCTGGTGAATCTTGCAGGGGTAAACAAGGATACCAGACTGCTGGATCCGTTCTGCGGTACTGCCGGCATACTTGTGGAAGCGGCCATGCTGGGTTCAAGAGTAATCGGCCTGGAAGCGCGGAATGAGATCATACAGGGAGCAAAAATGAATCTGGAATATTTCGGCGGGGATTATAACCTGCTGCAGGGGGATGCCTGTAAATTACCCCTCAAAAACAGCTGCATTGATTCAGTGATCACCGATCCTCCTTATGGCAGGTCCGCCATGATAAAGGCAGAATCCATCCGGCATTTATACGAAGAATCCTTCGCAGAAATGTACAGGGTTCTCAAACCCAGCAGTAAAGCAGTAATCGTCTCGGAGATGGAGATTAACAGGCTCGCACTGGATGCGGGATTTACAATAGTGAAACAGTACAGCCAGAGAATACACAGAAGCCTGACCCGCAATATTACAATTTTGCAAAAAAATAATCAGTAAAATGTCTTTTTAATGAGATGCCAGTATGCTGCAAGTTCCAGTTCATACTTTTGTCGTAGAGGATATCTGGCTTCTACCAGGTTCCAGAATCTCTTATTGTGCTTAAACTCGATAAGGTGCAAAAGCTCGTGATACACAATAAATTCTATCAGGTTATCCGGCAGATACATCATGTGCCGGTTGAAAACAAGTTTTTTATCACTGCTGCAGCTGGCCCATTTCCTCTTCATTTTCCTGAAAGTTAAATCCCTGACCTCCACTTCCAGTTCACGTTGCAGCCTTTGTACAATACTTTCCACGAAACTATAAAAGAGAGGATCTGCGCGCTTTTTCTCCAGTCTCTTTTCCCCGGATAGAGCAATAACCCGCTGCAAATGCAGATGTTTGTTGTAAATCCAGTCTGTATTTTTCTCGATAAAGGCTGCAGCATTACCATATCCTTTGGGAACAATTACCCGCAACATTCCGTCCTTAAACTCCAATCTTGCGTATTTGACGGGACGGTGAACTATATCATAATCTATTACAGCATCTCGAATATGTAACTGCATCATTCAGCCTTTTATTCTTTTGGCAAAAACTGGTCCATTACCTCGGCTAACACCTGATGATAAACAAGATATTCCTCTATTCTTTCACGGGAGCGACGCATGGAGTAACCGTCATCAAACCACTGGACTGAATCGCCATAATTCACATCCGTCAGAATAAGCCCATAGGGTTTTGCAGGTTTAATACCCTCTTCGTAGGAAGCAGGATCCAGCATGTTTTCCAGCCATTCCAGATCCCTGGCACCATTGCCCACAAGCAACAGGACAGTTACAATCTTGCGAATCATTTTCCACAGGAAACTGTTGGCCGTGATATCGATCCTGAGCAGGTTGCCTGCAAGTCTCACATCGATCTTCTCGATTCTGCGAATGGTACTGCGTCCGTTATCCCTGAAACAAAAATTAGCAAAATCATGACTGCCTTCAAGGATACTGCAAGCGGCTCTTATTTTTGAAATATCGGCATCCATTGAAGGTGTTATATAGCGATAGGTACGATTTCTGGCATACCTTCTGGGATGAAAATCACTGTCGACTTCAGCACGGGACCACGCCCATATATCCCCGGGTAATTTGGAATTGATCACCCTGGGAATAGCCAGCTTGGGTTTATCGGTATCAAAAGCCACCACCTGTCCCATGGCATGCACTCCGGTATCCGTACGCCCGGCACTTACAAATCTGGCAGAGGAAGAATCCTCGATAATCTCAAGGGACTGCAGGGCTTCTAAAAGTCTCCCTTCTATGGTGGCCACTCCGGGCTGCACCTGAGAACCACGATATGAAGAGCCTATATAAGCGATTTTGAGAGCAACTCTCATACAGGATCACTTGTGCCCAATTACACCTTTTTCCTATTATAAATTTCCCACAACGCAAGTACTGCTATTATAAACAGGCATCCAAAGAAGAACCATACGCCTATATGGGAGAGGATATCCGCAGATATCAGACTGCTTGCATCTGATGCACCTGCAGATTCACCGGCTGCCCTGGCAGCTTCTGTGGTTGCGTTTGTGGGAGCTTCGCCAGCAAAAAGAGCCGTGTCATTGCTGGCATTGCCAGCCGGCATCTCAGACATCACCGCAGGGGCGACCGGTGGCATGGTCTGGCCCAGAGGTTCAAAATCCCTGAAATATTCAATACCCAATGCTGCAAAAAGAGCCGCTCCTGCCATTGCCACATATTTGCGCAACATACCGAGGATACTGGAGCGATCGGTTTTGCTGCTGCCCGGAACTACCACGATCATTTTTTGCACGGGTTCATATATCTTGATCTCCCTGCCCTTGCGACTCCATTTGGTCTCCTTTACCTGTATGAGTTCGCTTTCCAGCAAACCATCCAGATTGTACTTGATAGTGGTAAGGGGCATATCAAGCTCTTCGGCTATCGAAGTTGCAGACATGGACTGTCTTGCGAGTAATTCCAGGATCTTCAGGGATTTCTCATTGGAAAGGGCCTGGGTGATTTTACGTGAATCTTCATTTAAAGGTAAGACCAATACTTTTTCCGTATTGCCATCGTTTTCCATACAAAGGAGTATCAATTAATGAAGTAATAAATTTAGTGTAATGTGCGGACCACTCCGTAGTATATCCTTAAATTTAAATACTACTTCCTACAATGTGATGTAACTTTTAAGGCGATATCATGATTACGAAAAAGCAAATCTCCGACATCCTGAAAGATTACAATACCGATGACCTGGCGATTGCAACGGTATGTTCTCATACTAGCCTCCAGATATTTCATGGAGCCAGGAAAGAGGGGTTAAAAACAATCGGAATTTGCATAGGTGAACCTCCGCGCTTTTATGATGCCTATCCCCTGGCCAAACCCGATGAGTTCATTTCCGTTGACAGTTACAAGAATATTCCCGATATCGCCCCCCTTTTAAGACAGAAAAATGCCATAATAATACCACATGGCTCCTTTGTGGAATACATGGGTGCCGAGAAATTCCTTGATCTTGAAGTACCCACCTTTGGTAACCGTGCTGTACTCAATTGGGAATCAGACCGCACAAAAGAGCGGGAATGGCTGGAGGGAGCAGGAATCCACATGCCCCGGCTTGTAGAACCAGAGGATATCCACGGTCCTGTAATGGTCAAATATCACGGTGCCAAAGGAGGACGTGGTTTCTTCATTGCCAAGAACTATGAGGAATTTCTGAAAAATATCGATGAAAGTGAGAAGTACACCGTCCAGGAATTCATTGTAGGGACGCGTTATTACCTGCACTTCTTCTATTCACCCCTCAGGCAAGAAGGATACAGGCTCAGTAACGGAACACTTGAAATGCTGAGTATGGACAGGCGTGTCGAATCCAATGCCGATGAGATATTCCGTCTTGGTTCTCCTAAGGAACTCGAGGAGGCAAGTGTGCAGCCTACATATGTTGTTACCGGCAATATCCCCCTGGTAGCCAGAGAATCCCTGATGCCCAAGATATTTTCCCTCGGGGAACAGGTTGTAGAGGAATCCCTCAAATTGTTTGGCGGCATGATCGGGTCCTTCTGTCTGGAAACGGTTTTTACAGACCAGCTTGAAATCAAGGTCTTCGAGATTTCAGCCAGGATAGTAGCAGGGACAAATATATACACCAATGGTTCGCCATACTCCGATTTCATAGAAGAAGGATTATCCACGGGCAAACGTATTTCCCAGGAAGTCAAACTTGCAGCAGAGCAGGAGAAACTGGAAGTAATCCTTTCCTGAAAAACTCAGGTAAGCAATAATCCAGTATCTTTTTTTGTAAATCTTTAAAATTACTTATGTACCAATAGCAAGGGCTGAGATTTAAGAAAGAAGACCAAAAAGGAGGGGGTAGTTGAGGAATACTCGATGATGGGGGATGAGTTTTGGAGGATCAGTACTGCAATACTCAATTGGGGGAGTTTGGGGGTATTTTCGCAGTATTCCTCAACTATTCCTTACAAATAATTTATAATATATATAGTTTCTTATTTTTTGTTATGTTTTTGAATGTCCAAAGATGGCAACTGCTCCATATTACAGTCAGGGTTGACTTTCAATTGTTGAGAATTAACGAATCATTTACAAGAGCCATATTTTTCTCTACTTTCTGCATGGTTGTTTCATTTGTGACATTAAGAGTGGCTGCATTTTCTTCCAGAAAGGTACCCAGACTGCAGGATTGATTGAGAATTTGACTGTACCTCTCAGCCACAGGTTGCAGGTGGGGAGATGGACTGAAAGATTGCATTGTTTCTTTGGATTCCCTGCAGTGAGTAGTAAGATTGCCAGCAGCTCTTTCCAGTGTTACCACGTTTCGGGCTTCAAGAGCCTGTTTGATATCGGCATAATCGGAATGAATGACATCGAGTGAACCCTTCATCCATTTCAGGTACTCGACATCTTCCCTGCCCTGAGCCACGGTTTCATTAACATCCTTCACCGTATCCCCTATGTCAGAACACCCTGAACTAAACAGTACTAAAACCAATAACAAAAAAAGCAGGTTTCTCCTCTGCACGATCTTTCCTCATGCAAAGGAGAGGTGTGAAATATTGATATAATTTACGGGATATGTATCAGGCAGATGTGTAAACCTTTACGTTTGCAGGACTTTTTGTGATATTGCCTTTTTTCACGCCAATCAGGGTATCGATCCCTTTGTTGGATGCTATGTCCAGTATACGCTGGGTAACAACACCATCAAATACCACACTTTTTACATTATTCTCTGAATTCTTCAAGGTATTCACAAGATCACGTACAGGTGTTTCATTGACAACCTTATCATCCTGATCAAGCAGGCGTGCTCCAAGGGTACCTGCAAGCGATTCCGAGTGAGAACTTAAACGTTTCAGAACGGGATGTTGCGAGGTTGTAGGTTTTGACCTGAAAGGTTTAGGCTTTTCTTTTTTGATAGGTGGCTCGGCGATCTTTTTAATTTTGGCAGCGGGATTCCTGGCACGATCGGGTTTGACCCTTTTCTCACGTTTTGGAACCCTGGCGATACGACCACCCTTTTTAGGACCTGAAGAGCTGGATGATTTGGCTTTTTCAGCAGGTTTATCGATAGAATAGGCTTCCATTGCCTGTTCTACCGGTACTTTCTGGCGAAGGGCACGTATGATTTCCCGCTGTACAAGGTCTTCAACACTTTTACCATCCGGCGCACGTGCCACATAATCGATATCTGCTACCTGCAGCAGTTCCTTAATAATGAGTTTGCCTCCCCTGTCACCATCGGTAAATGCGGTTACGGTCTTTTTCCGGGTAAGTTCTGCAACCTCAGGAGGCACATTCGTACCACCCACACAGATGGCATTCTTTATACCGTAACGCAGCAGGTTCAGGACATCGGCACGTCCTTCTACCACTACAATGGCATCGGAATCAATTACATTGGGACCGCAGGGGATATTCTTATCCTTGCCAAAGAACTGCATCTCTTCGACGCGTACGGATTGACGTACTTCGTCAGCGATTTCCTGGGATTCAGGCAGGTTGGCATCGAACATACCTGTGAGAATGAATTTGGCCCTTTCGACTATGTGTTTGCGTTTGGTCGCACGCACATCCTCTATATTGCTAACTTCGATATTCGCAGAACAGGGACCTACCCTGTCAATAGTTTCCAGTGATGCTGCGAGGATTGATGTCTCGATCCTGTCCAGACTGGAAGGAATGTGTATATTGCCCTTGGTCTTTCCACCCTTGGTGCTTACAACGACCTCGATCCTGCCGATCCTGCCGGTCTTCTGGAGATCACGCAGATCAAGATCAGACCCCAGCAAACCTTCGGTCTGTCCGAAGATAGCTCCTACAATATCAGGGCGTTCTATCACCCCGTCAGCATTGATTTTTGAATGAATGATATACTTTGTTGTATCAGTACTTTGCATTGTTGATTCACTCCTTATTCTTAGAGAATGCAGTAAAATAGCGATCAGAACAAAGAAAAACAGAATCAATATTTCCAGAAGTCACCACATCAAGCCCGGATAATGCCGGCTCTATGCTTTTGTCCCCCACGGACAAATGTTGTACCAACAGTCCGAATGAACACATAAGACTGTGAACTAACTTGTTTAAGTTCAATTTTGCTTGTGTGATTGGATCTTATCTAAATTATCCAATGTTATATAACCGACCCTATCGGAAATATATGCTTCTATGAGTGATGAAATCTGATAATGCTTCCGTTTTATTGATCATTGGCCACCCATGTTGGCAGCCAATCGTAATGATCCAAATTTATCTGCATTGGCTGATTATTCATTAGATCATAACACCTAATGAAATTTGATTATCTTAATAATGATCATATATTTTTAATGACCAATTCTAGTTGGATTTTGTCCTTTAAGAACTTTATGGTACTTACCAAAGAACAAAAAGATCAGACTAAAAGAAAAATGTAGATGTGTCTCCAGTGGAAATATGGGGGTCTGCTGTTGGTCTTTTCCCATTTAACGGAGGATCATTTACTCATCTGCAACTTCTATATATTCTGGCAAAACTTCCTTGCTGAGTACTATCTCATCGTTAGCACAGAGGAACTCATATCCATCTTTTGCAGCACTGGCAGCATCTATCTCAAGTATAACCGGATTATCGGTATGCACCGCCGCCGCCTGTCTTGCTTGCTGGCTGGTAGTACTCAGATGAATATAGGTCTGCCTGTAAGGTTTGATACCATTTTCCAGAAGCATATCAACCTCTTCCTGACTGACCCCATAATAGAGTACATCAGAATCATACAGGGGATAATCAAGATTCACATCTATAGAATGACCATAGCGGGCACGTATAAAAGAGTCATCAATTTCATATCTCTGTTTGGGATCAGATTCCACAAGGGACACCAGACGCATCTTGCCTGCCCACTTATACCGTTTTTTCATTGCCTCACAAAAAGCATCAAGCTCGATCCATCCCTGAGCGTCCATATCCAGCCCTACATCATCCGGAAAATGCCTGAGGACACCGGAAACGAAACGTCCCAGTCTCATCTCATGCTCATCATCGAGCATAAATTTACCTCTTTCCCCGCATCGGGGGCATTCCTCACCACGGAAATAGCCGTGTTCTCCACATTTTCGGATCATGATACCAGAAGGGGGATGGAACTTATGGTTAATTATATTATCGGAATGACCTGTTTCGTTAGGTTTATCACATTCGCCCTGCAATGAAGACTAAACCAATCATTGTTTATTAAAGAATGCAGGTGTGCTGATGGACGATATCGATACAGTATATGAAAAACTGGAAGGCATAATTTCCAGGGAAGAATTTGAAGCAAAGGTAGAGGAAAAAATAGAGGAGATGCATAACCTCTGTGATGTCCAAACAGCCGCCCTGCTGGTAGCACATAACCTCGGTGCTACGGATGTGGGCGTTGAAACGATTAAGATTGCAGACATAAATGAGGCATCATCCAACGTGAATTTCACAGGAAAGGCAATTTCTGTTTTTGAACCAAAGGAATTCAGCCGTGACGATGGCACCACAGGCAGGGTTGGAAATATTATAGTGGCGGATGAAACCGGTTCGATCAGGGTAACTCTCTGGGACGATCTTGCAGACCTTTTAAAAACCGGTGATATCAGTACTGGTAAGAGTTACAATATCAGTGGCTACGCCAAAGAAGGTTATTCAGGAATTGAAGTCAATATCGGCAGAGGTGGAGGCATTTCTGAAAGTGAGGAAAATGTCAAGGCAAATATTAACCTCTCCGGTATCTCGAAGATAAAGGACGGAGATTCTGATGTTAATGTCGTTGGAATGGTGCTGGATGTATCGGATGTTCGCACTTTCCAGAAACGCGATGGTTCTGAAGGACGGGTACGCAACATTACAATAGGGGATGAAACCGGCAAGATCCGGATTACCCTGTGGGATGGACGTACCGAACTTGCAGATAAGCTTGAAACCGGGGATAGCGTGGAAATTATCAATGGTTACGCCCGGCTTAACAACTACAGCCAGGAAGTAGAGATACAGGTGGGCAACCACAGCAGTCTGCGCAAAACCGACAGGGAAGTGGAGTTTAAAGAAGATTATACCCCGATTGCCGACATAATCCCCGGCCAGCCCTATTCTATTAAAGGAGCAGTTTCCGGTATGGGAGACCTCAAGGAATTTACCCGCAGCAATGGCAGTGAAGGGAAGGTTTCCAATATATATGTCTCCGATGAAACGGGCAGAATCAGGATTGCACTCTGGGATGAAAAGGCCGAGCTTGTGGACAAAGTCGATATAGATACACCGATCAAGATCATCGATGCTTTTGCTAAATCCGGTTTCAATGAAGAAGTGGAACTCAACGCCGGAGGACGGAGTAAAGTAATAGTTGACTGAAAAAGTGAATTTTGTCTTCCAATTTTTCCACGGTTTAAGGTCGTGTACTTCTTTCATTCATATACACTATTATACGATAACTTTTAATACATCCACTCTAGAATATCACTTATAAGATATCAGGGCAATTATAATGAATAATTTAAACAAAGATAAAGCTCTTGATTTTGAAAATGCATTACTTGAATTTGATCGTATCTATGCCGAACAGATACTTGAAGGTGCTCTTTCGGAAAATAATACTTTTCAGGTAATCGATAAAATTGTGTCTCCTGCCCTTACAAGAATCGGAACCGCCTGGGACACAGGTGAAATTGCCCTTTCCCAGAATTATATGGCAGCTAGGATTGCAGAACAACTTATGGACGAGATCTTACCTGACGCAAGTCCTGAAAGAATTGATTACCCCAAAATAGCAATAACTACACTTGGCGATTATCACATGCTGGGTAAAAAGGTTGTTACTTCAATGCTGCGATCAACGGGACATTCAATTAAAGAATACGATAACATGGGTATCAATCTGCTCGTTGATAAACTCAATGAAGATGATATTGATCTACTCCTCACATCAACCCTGATGCTGAATATTGCCCTGAAGATCAGGGAACTAAAAAAGCGTATGAATGAAAAGGGGTTAAAAACGAAGATAGTTGCCGGAGGTGCCCCTTTTTTATTTGATAATATGTTGTACAGGGAAGTCGGAGCTGATCACATGGCAAGGACTTCCTCTGATGTATACAAACTGATAGACCAGTATAATGAGGAGGTATACCAATGAAAGACGCAATGACCCCAATGGAACGTGTACTTACAACCCTTGGTCATGAAGAGCCTGACAGGGTTCCTTATTTCCTTCTGCTTACAGGTCATGGTGCACAGTTATTGAATATGCATCCGGAGGAATACTTTTCAAATGGGAAAAACGTTGCCCGGGCACAGCTTAAAATGCAGGAAACTTATGGGCATGATTGCTTCTATCCTTTCTTTTATGCCTCTCTTGAAACCCAGGCCTGGGGCGGTTCAACCGTATTCTATGATGATGGGCCACCCAATGCAGGCAAACCCATAATCGAATCATTCGAACAAATCGATGAGCTGGAAGTTCCTGATGTAATGGGACATAAAGGATTTGATGAGGTACGTAAGGCCATCAATATTCTCTACAGGGAAAAAGGCGAAGATATCCCCATTATCGGGATTGTGATGTCCCCATTTTCGTTACCTGTGATGCAAATGGGATTTGACAGGTATTTTGACCTGATGTACGAGGACAGGGAGAAGTTCTGGAAATTAATGGATGTGAACAAACAGTTCTGTACAGAATGGGCCAACTCACAGCTTGAAGCCGGAGCTACGGCAATTTGTTACTTTGATCCGGTATCCTCCCCTACCATAGTGCCCAGGGAAACATTCCTCGAAACAGGATATAAAATTGCAAAAGATACAATCGGCAATATCAATGGTGCCGTGGCCACACATCTGGCTTCCGGACGCAGTATGCCAATCCTTGAAGATCTTCAGGATACAGGGGCTGCTGCACTGGGTGTAAGTGCCATGGAGGACCTGGCCGAGCTAAAAGACAGGTGCGAAGGGAAGATCTCCCTGCTGGGCAACCTCAATGCTATTGAAATGAGACACTGGACAGCAGAACAAGCGGATAATAAAGTAAGGCAAGCCATACAGAAAGCAGGTGATGGTGGCGGATATATTCTTTCAGATAATCACGGGGAAATGGTATGGGATGTCTCTCATGAGACACTTCTCAACATCGCAAATGCTGTGAAAAAATATGGTAGTTACCCCTTGCAAAAATAAAAGATCATTATGGAATCGAAAACCCCTATACTGTTGCTTTCAAATGACCTCTATGCCCATGGTGAGGGGCTCACTTCCAATAAAGAAATGTTAAAGAACGCATCCATACTCAATATACAGGATTTCGAAAACCGGGACCCTGAATCACAGCAAGAACTGCTAGAAAGCCATGGTACAGTGTATATAATCACATCTGCCAATGAAGGACCTTTACCCCGGGTACTGAATATATGTGATAACGAACTATACCACATAAAGGCTGAAGAATGTCAGGACGCTGACAAATCTGCTTATCCGTATATCCTCAATGCAAAACTTATGGAATTAATGCTTGAGCAAAAGGAAACAGAAAATAAGAAACTCGAAGAACAGCTTGCCTCTTACTTGATAGCAATAGACTCAATCCATACTCTCTCCTCATATGATCGCAAAGAGGACATTATAAATCATACAAAAGAATTCTTTGCAATGATGTGCCTGCCCGAAAACCTGTGTTATTTTGAGGCGCATAACACAAAAGCACAAAGTGGGATACATCTTACTGATTTCCAGAAAAAGGAAATTGTAGCTTTTCTTAAGAGCAATGAATATTACAAAATAGCCCCCTCAAAAAAGAGTTTCTGTTTCAGGTTAACTTTGCAGGACGGGGATGAAGGGATATTTGTTCTGGAAAATATAGCCTACCCGAGTCGTTTACATGAATATTTAAATTTAACTTTGAGCATTCGCAGCGTTCTTACACTAATACTGGAAAATATTGCCAGGCAGAACGAACTGGTAAAGTCACATAATTTACTTGCCGATGCAAACGATATGCTGCAAGTAATTAACAAGATCTTGCGTCATGACCTGGCTAATAATCTGGGCGCCATTAAAATGGCCCTGGAGATAAATGAAACCAGGCCTAATCCAAAATACATCCAGATTTCCAAAAAAGCTGTTGACCGCAGTTTTGAAAAAATCAATGACATGAAAGGACTTGAAAACCTTATAGGAACCGGGAAAGACCTTGACTGTTATGAAGTGAAGGAAATAATAGAAAAAATTGCAGGTACAGATATTGAAATGGATATTTCCATCGATGGCCAATGCAAGGTTTTGGCAGATAATGCATTGTCCTCTGTTTTTGAAAATATAATAAAAAATGCAATTGCTCATGGTAAAGCCAATAAAATGAGGATTACAATGGCACCTTCCGGGAAGTATTGTCATATTTCCATAGAGGATAACGGCACAGGAATCCCCGATGAAATAAAGACCAAAATCTTCAAGGAAGGATTTACTGAGGGCGGAGATAGCAATTCTGGACTGGGTCTGTATATTTCAAAAAAGGTTATAGAAAGATATGGAGGCCAAATTGCAGTAAAGGATAACACACCACATGGAGCAAAGTTCATCCTTGATATACCCTCTGCAAAATGATTTTTCCTACATAGATGTCCTATAAATAAAATTTGGTAATATTAGCCTTCAGGCATGCTTATTTTCATGTTTAACACTTCACCATATTCCAGATGAGTTTCTTTTGAATGCAAAATGGACATCTATATAAGGCATAAACAGAAATATTCTATGTAGGAGTGTGATGCCAATGGTCGTGCAGGAGCATAACAGCGAGGACTCGTCTTATGGGGGAATCGAGAGTCAAATACCTGTGGGGGATCTTATGTCCCACAATGTTGTAAGCATAGATGCTACCTGCAACGTTTTTGAGGTTGCCAGGGAAATGATGGCTAAAGGTACCGGCAGCGTCATAATAAGCAGGGAAAGTAAACCCATTGGCATAATCACAGAGCGTGATATTGTCGGCAAGGTGGTAAAACAGGACCTAACACCCAGCTCTGTCCCGGCAACAGAGGTCATGTCATCTCCGATTATAATGGTAGAAGCTTCTACTACCGTTATAGAAGCATCCAGGCTGATGGTAAAGTCGAATATACGTAGACTTGCAGTCAATAAGGGGGAAGATATTGTTGGTATTATTACAGATAGAGATATCCTTACAATTTCTCCGGGCCTCAACACTATTTTAGAGAACCTCATTGAAATGAACCGGGAAACAGGGATTCCTGAAGAGAGCTATCTGGAAAGAGGAATCTGCCAGCGTTGCGGTTCGTATGTGGATGAACTCACAAGCGTAAACGGACTGGCTCTCTGTGAAGACTGCAAGGAAGAAGAAGGATACTACGACTAAAAAACCATCAAACCAACGCCGCAAATAAGGGGGATTTTTGTACGCAGATAAATGAAACTATGTCAGGGGACGCAGTGTATCTGCACGAAAGTGACACTGTGACCCATGCTCGCCAGTTGATGAGAGATCATTTTCTAAGGGGAGTTCCTGTTGTGAATGACAATAGGAAGGTTTCGGGAATGATCACTGATCAGGATATTTTGAAAGTGGGATCCACAAAATCAAATGTCACTGTTGCCGGTTTTGTGAAACCGGTCCCACAGATAACACCCGAGACTGATATTTACAAAGCCGCTTCCTTGTTACTGGAAGCAAAACTTGAAAGATGTCCCGTGGTTAAAAGTTCCATTGAACAAAAACTGGCAGGAATTGTAAGCAATACCGATCTTCTTGGCAAAATGGTGAGTCGGGATTTATCAAAATCAGTCAGGGAGATCATGACCTCTCCTGTCACCACATGCACACCGACAGATAACATCGGGGAAATCTGGTCTGCTATGCTTGAAAATGATTATACAGGCCTTCCGGTGGTCTCAAAGAAAAATAAACTGATGGGCATGGTTACCAGGAGAGACCTGATAAAATCGGGGTTTGCACGTATAGGAGTCAGGGAAAATGACGGCCGCATACACAATCAGCCAGTTGAGAAAGTAATGTCAACACCTGCCTACAGCATCAAACAGGATACATCCGTGAAAGAATGCACAGAAAAAATCCTGCATTATGATGTCGGCAGATTAACAGTGGCTGTTGAAGATAAACCCGTAGGCATTGTAGACAGAAGCGACCTGCTCAGGGCCTATACCGAATAAGTAGGCTTTGTAGAGATGATATAACACATTATACGGGTGGTATAGGTAAATTCAAAGGATAAAACACGTATTCAAAAAGAGGATAAAATGAGTTCCAGACAAAAAAATGCCGGTAATCCAGGAGGGACGGATATCAGCAAGGATCCAAAGGCCTACAGTATGGAGAGTACAATGGACAGGGGAAATGTCAACTTCAAGGCTCATATAGCCCAACATGAGGGAAGTATACTGGCCGTTGCAACAAAAGATGTAACTTCCTCAAATCCCACTACTCCCATAATAGATATCATTAAAAAAATGAGCAAGATGCATTTCAAGCATATGCCTATTGTCAATGCAGGAACATCAAAACTTGAAGGTATAATCACTTCAGTGGATATAATGGACCTATTGGGTGGAGGAGAAAGAAGCCTTTTCGTGGAGAAAAAATTCAAGGGGAACCTGCTTTCAGCTATAAATGCACAGGTACGCTACGTAATGGAGCATAATGTCCACAGTTTGAGGAATGATGCCCATATTGAAAAGGCCTTTGAGTTGATGATAGACAAACATATTGGATGCGTGCCCTTAGTGGACAATGATGGTCATCTGGAAGCAATCTGCACCGAAAGGGATTTCCTTACCTTTATAGAAGGAGTGCTGACCGGGAAAAAGGTAGAAAAGTGGCAGACCAGAAATGTCAAAACTGCGGATGCAGCAACTTCGATCTGGGATGTTGCCAGAACAATGGTTGAAAATGAGTTCAAAAGGGTTCCTATTGTCAGGAACAATATACTTGTTGGAGTCGTTACATCTTCCGACATCCTCAATTATCTGGGAACCGGGGAAGCTTTTGAAAAACTCACCACAGGTAACATCCACGAGGCTTTCGACAGCCCGATTAGCTCCCTCTTGCATAAAGAGCTTATCTGGACAATACCGGATGCTGATCTCGGGGAAGCAGCCGAAATTATGCTTGAAAAAGGAATTGGATGCCTTCCTGTAATAAAAGATGGTAATCTGGAGGGAATCCTGACAGAAAGGGATATCCTGCTTGCACTGGCAGACAAACAATAAAATTTCTTACGGAGGACAAGGAAAATGAATGTATCGGATATAATGAGTACTCCGGTCTATGTGATTGGAACAGAGGAACCTGTATCACACGCAAGGAACCTGATGTTTCGTCACAAGATCAGTACTTTGATAGTTGTTGAAAAGGATGAAATTAAGGGAATTGTCACAAAAAGTGATATTAGCAGACGTCTTGCACAGGCAGAACCAATGTGGAGACGGCGCCCCATCGATAAGATCCCGGCAAAAATGGTGATGACTGCTGAACCGATTATCACTATTTATCCTGATGCATCCGTGTCCCAGGCCATTAACCTGATGCTGGAAAATCAGATCAACAACCTGCCGGTGTTCAAGAACAAACTCCAGGGAATTGTAACAATCGGGGATATAGTCCGTTATGTAGCGGATAAATCCATAACAACTAAAATTTCCGAAGTGCTTACCGATGACGCCGTGGAGGTGCACCGCCATCATACAATCAACCATGTAATCGATGAAATGGAAAAGCACAGGGTCAGCAAAGTAATAGTGATAAACGATGTGGGGGACACAGTCGGTATGATCTCCACCAGGGATATTGCTCTCAGTGCCATGGAGGATAATGAAGGTAAAATGCAGTCAAAGAATATCAAAATGGCACGCAAACCCACTCAGGGAGGTGAAAAAACATACAGGTATGTAAAAGATGTGCCTCTGGTAGCAGAGGATATAATGGTCGAACTTGACGGGGTTGTAAATATCGAAGATAACCTCTCAGATGCGGCCAAAGTAATGGTAGAAAACAATCGTACAGGCCTTCCTGTCGAAAAGGAAGGAAAGATAGTAGGAATCTTGAGCAGAATCGATATAATAAGGGCTGCTTAAGCAGGTAAATTCCCAGGAGATGTTTATTATGCAGGTAAAGGACATAATGGTACAACCAATAAGCGTAGATAAAGCAGACACTATTTCTCATGCACTGGACATAATGGAAAAGAACGATACAAGAAGACTGCTGGTTACTCACAACGGTCAGCTTGTAGGTGTCCTGACCATGAGAAATCTTACCAAGGAACTGGGAACCCGCAAGAAGGGGGCCAAACCTGCCTCTTCCCTTCATGTGGCCACTGCTGTATCGGATAATTTCGTTAAAGTTCTGCCAGATACCGACCTTGATGATGCCATTACTTTGATGAAAAAGAAAGGCGGGGTTCTGATAGTCACCGATAACGAGGATATAATGGGCTGGGTTACTCCCCAGGAAATCCTTCAAAACCTGTATTTCGATGGTTTTGCCGGTGAAATAATGATAAAGGAACCTGTAGTCGTCAATCCGGCCGACAGGGTAAGTCATGTAAGGCACATAATACTCGAGAACAATATGGGCAGGTTCCCTGTAATGGATAGCGGTGAACTGCTGGGCATTATTACCGAACAGGATATTGCCAAAGCGATGAAATCCTTCCGGGAACTTGTATCCGGAAACCAGCAGGATTCCAGAATCAAGAATCTCATTGTCGAGGATATAATGCAAATGGGTGCCAAGACCGCCTACACCAACACACCGGTTGCCGAGGTGGTTGATATGATGCTCAAGAACAATATCGGTGGAGTACCGGTACTCAATCTGGAGGAGGATTTCGCGGGCTTTATCACCCGGCGCACCCTTGTTGATACCCTGGCAAAATGAAGGCAAAGAATGAAAGGTTCGGAGAAACCAGATGATATGGAAAAGACAGCCCGGTTTTTAGGGCTGTCAGTCTCCAGACTGGAAAGACTGCTTGAAAAAGGACTCCTATCAAGAAACTGGGGGAATTACACAAATTTTTTCAGGTTCGAAACTTCAGTCTCAGGTATAGAAAGAGGAAGTGTCCTCCTGCAAAAAAGCGATGGAAAACTGGACTTTATCCTGGGCTTCCCAAAAATACAGCGTGCAATGCTGCTTGGGCCTTCCATAAACAACCATTTTTCAGAAATTGATAAACTCATAGTCGAAGAAAAGATGAACGGCTATAATGTCCGTGTGATTGAGAACGCAGGGAAACTTATCGCTTTCACCCGCAGCGGGCATATCTGTCCCTATTCCACAGAAAAGGTCAATTATCTTTTAAACACCTCCTTTTTCAGACAATATCCTGACCTGGTAGTGCACGGGGAAATGGCAGGACCAGAGAATCCTTATGTCTCCAAAAAGGTCTACGATACGCAGACATTGGATTTTTTTGTTTTCGATATACGCCACAAAAAGACTGGACAACCCCTGCAGGTCAGACAAAGAAGAGAACTGGCCGCCTCATTTGGTTTCAAGCAGGTTCCTTTCCTGGGAGAGTTTGCAAGGAAAGAGGCTGCTGAAAAGATTATGCAAATTATAAAAAAACTGGGTGAGATGGGACATGAAGGAGTGGTCATCAAGGATTTGGACATGGACCTGGCACCTATCAAATATACATGCTCTCAGAGTAATTGCGCCGATCTTGAACATGCTTTCAAGTTCTACAACGAGGTGGGACGGGATTACCTGTATTCCAGAGTAGTCAGAGAAGGTTTCCAGACCGTGGAATGGGATGAGGATGAAGAGACAATGGATCAACGATGCTTAAGGCTTGGCAGAAGCATCATCTCTCCTATGGCCGATTCTGTCCGAAAGGTTGGCAGCGGTGAAAAACTCTATGATGAGGTTACCCTGCGTTTTCAGAGTCCACAGACCCTACAGGAATTTGAGGAATATTTCCGCCGGCTTGGCATAGATGCTATTTTTGACCGGGTGGGATATTCAGGCGGAGAACTTATGGTTAACCTGCAAAAACTCAACCAGAGTACCACCGACAAGACAGAAGCAATGTGGGAAGGCAACCTCTGGTGAAGTAACACATTTATGTACCAAGCACCTGTTAGTGCATAGGTGTACCAATGACTAAAATCGCAATTATCGGAAGTGAGGGAAGCGGCAGGACTTCCCTGGCGGCAAAACTGGGTAAAAAAAGCACAGCTGCAGATATCACCATGTATGATTATGCCAAGAACGATGTGGTGATGACAACCATCGATGCCAATGGTTACCCCAAATCCGTCAAACCTCTTGTCACTGCCCTGCAACTTTCCGACATAGCCCTGCTCTGTATTCCACCGCAAGGCCCTGATGCCTTTGCAGGGGAATGTATCATGGCCCTGGACCTCATGCAGTACAAGCACGGGATTGTCGTACTCACCAAAGCGGATACCTCATACCCTTACGCCCAGGAAGAGCTGCAGAAAAACTTGCAGAAAATCCTGTCCCCAACCACCCTGGCAAACTGGGAATTTGTAAACCTGTCCACCGAGTCCTTCGAAGGTCTGGATGAGATCAAGGAAAAGATCTTTGAACTTGACGAGCAGGTCAATTCCGAATATGAAAAGCTCAACGATAAACCGGTCCGTATAACTGTTGACCAGTCATTCAATGTCACGGGAATTGGCTGTGTGGTACTGGGAATTGTGGAACAGGGTACGGTGAATGCAAAAGAAAAACTGACAGCCTATCCTGCAGACAAACCCCTGGAAGTCAGGTCTATCCAGATGCATGATGAAGATGTAAAAAACGCTCCTGCAGGTGCCAGAGTCGGCCTTGCCCTTAAGGGTGTCCAGTCAAAGGATATTGAGAGGGGTTTCATTATTTCTGAAAAAGAAGAGGTTGCTGAATCTCTTGTGCTTGAATGTACCCTTTCCTCCTTTGCTTCTCCTCTCAAGATATCCGATGTACCCCATATCTTCACAGGTCTGCAGTCATCACCCATGCGTATTGAGAAGATCGAGATTGATGGAAAGGAAGCCGAGCAGGTAAATGCCAGTCAGCAATGCATACTTCACTTAAGCGGCTCCCATGAAATAGCCTACAGACAGCAGGACAGATTCATAATCACAAATCTGGATGCAAAACAGCGGTTTACAGGTTACGGCTTCGTTAAGGAATAATTATCTTCTGCCGAGTACCTCAATGCCTTTTTCCCCGAACCGGAAGGCCTGTCTGGATATAGGATGAGGCACACCTCTCATTTTTATGATCTGGAGAGAGCGATATTCATCATCTGAGGCCGGGTTATGGAATAATATCACACCGTCGGCAGCGAAATGCTCTGAAGATACACTTAGAGGAGTGGGATGATCGTCTATAAGAAGAGTTGTGCAACCCAGCGCCTGTAGATTGCGCACAAATCGTGCCATTTCCATCTTTTCCAGGCATTCGTCCTTATTGGAAAAACGTATGGATGAGAGAGGATCCACTACAACCCTTTTGATATCATTGGCCGCAACATGTGCAGATATTTCCCTGAAAACAATTGAGGCAGAGGGAGGCTCTCCTTCCACAGGATAGGGATTCATGTCGGATTTTGGGGTTATGACTTCCTTTAATTCATCCATGTACCCATATTCCATCTCCGGGCCCAGATCTGTAAAGAATATTTTTTTCATTTTCAGCAAAGCCGGCAGGTTGAGGGAGTAAGTAGAAATATCGGCTATAATATTTTCGGAATTCTGCATCAAGGTGACATAGAGACCTGCAGCTCCGAAAGACGCCCCATGTGTCAGGTACTGCATACCAAAGGTACTTTTACCACTTCCCGGGGAGCCATTCAATAGATAGACCCTCCCCTGTGGCAAGCCTCCTCCTATCAGTTCGTCAAGCCCTTCAATTCCAGTCTCTGCCTTCATCACTACCCTCAAATAATATATGCAAAAAACTTCCAGGTATCCAATGCATACATCAGGTTATATTGAACTAAATTAATATTATACTTCAAGGGTACATGAAAGTTATAGTTAACATTACCAAAGATGGTCGCAACATGTCATCCAAACCAAATTCCCTGATAAAATGGCCTGCTTTTCTGTGGTGTCTGAAAGTATTTATCTATTCAGCCACAATGACAGCTCTACTGGCACTGGCAACTTATGCAATTATGACGACCCTGGCAGAACCTGTAACTATAAATGAGACTATTGAGAGAGCCACATCCGCAGCAACCTCAAAAGTCCATCGGGGCGCAGGATACGTGGGAATTACCTGGTCAATCTTCCTGTTCAACAGCCTCGCTGTCCTTACCGCTTCGGCAGGTACTGCACTTTTTGTCTATTTCAACCGCTTCCTGTTGAAAGATATCACATCCCGCAGGCAGCATCACAATTATGCAAAAATCTCCATTGCAATGGAAAAAGGACTCTATCCGATCTACAGGTTGCTGGAGTGGCCTGCTGAGCGCTTTTTTGGATTCCGGCCCATCAGTACCCAAACAGCAGAAAATTCAGTATGGAATTATACAGGCTACAGCAGGTATCATTTCCAGCTACTTGCAGCAATAGTCCCATTTTCAGTTCCCCTCCTCGTAGCAGCCGCCAACGGGGCCATTCTGGGAATGCTTTTTGCTTTCCACCTATTCAACGGAGCTTTTTCGGGCTACCAGCTGGCCGGAATCAATGGAATTGTGGGCGGAGCTGTCTATAATATTACTTTTTTCATATCCGCAATCCTGCCCCATGGGATAATCGAAATTCCAGTCATTCTTGCCAGTACTTCTATCGGGTATGTAATTGCAGATTCCAATTGCCGGCTTGTAAGGGACAAAAATCTTTTCGTCTCCGATAATATAGCGAACCTGCAGGCCGATATAGCAACAGAAGAGAGGAATACAGGAACAATCCTGTTTTCTGCCTTATTCTGGAAAATTTACTTATTATTTGTACTGTTGCTTCTGATAACCGCTTTCATAGAGACGCAGGTTACACCCCACATAATTACCCGGGCCCTTTCATTCGTGGAGCCCTTTGTATCCTCATTGCTCAATTCCTGAAAGTATCAAGAGCCTCTGCTACATTACCAAGCAGGGTGGAAGCTATTTCCGGAGTCGGCCAGGAACCCAGGCCACAATCCGGCCCGACATATTTGACCCGATCCCCGAATATTCCATAAGCATGTTCCAGACGCTTGAGGATGATAGAGGGAGTTTCCATGTTAGTTACCAGTTCCTGGAGCATTGCAGGCTTCTGCCAGGCATTGGTTGAATATTTTTCATTGAGAGTGGCTACAAGATTGAAAACATCAGTTCGTGCCACACCGGCCCTGAGGAAAGAATCTGTTTCCTCAAGGACTTTTTTATCAATAAGTTCCAGATAGGTGGGATTGGCTGCTGATTCCACACCAATTACATTGATACCTGATGTACGACAGGCAAGCTCGTAGTACAGCGGGGAATGCAGGTGGATCTCTACGTCCACTCCCTTGTGGGAAGCGGTTGCAGAGGCTTTTTCCAGTGCATTTATAATCTCATCATCATCAAACATGACCTGCGGGTTGATACCAATACTGGGTTCATCAATGGATACGGTATGTACATTGAAATTGGATGCCTCATCAATGGCATTGGTTACAAATTTGTCAATGCTTTGTCCAAAGAGTTCCAGTATATCATCATAAGAAGTTCCACCGAATTCCTGCAAGTATAATTCCAGTGGCCCGGTCACACACACACGGACATCGGGTTTTGTACCGGTTTCCGCTTGATACTCTTCTGCAGCTTTTTCAATCGCTTCAAGTTCAATAATCTTCGCGCAACTTGTCTTTACGTCAAAGGGTCCCTCTATACATTCAGGATCATTGAGAACTGAAAGGAATTGCTTATTCATATCCTGAAACTGAGGATAGGTTGCAACGTCCACACCGGCATCCAGTTTTTGCCGGAATGTGGATTTGATGACATCAAAAGCCGCAGGTTCATGTGCGGGTATTGCTTCTCTTAACCACTCTGCACTTATTCCTCCTTGAAGGGGGAAACTGCCGATATCATCGAAAATCAGTTCAGTCATGCTTTCCAATGAGCAAGCTTCATTAATAACAATTGCGCAATATTCAATGTAGGAGAATGGGAAGCAAAATGCAATCTGGACTTAGAGAAAATTTACTCAATGTTCTAGCCGGAAAAAAAGAAGGACAAATACCTGTACTATCGGTGACCCAGACAGCCACAAACGGTCTGATGGAAACTACCGGAGCGTTCTGGCCACAGGCTCATTCCAGCGCATTTCAGATGGCGGAACTCTCTATGGCGGCACATACTATCGGGGGACTGGAAGCAATACGCTACCCTTTTTGCCTGACAGTCCTTGCCGAAGCGGCCGGATGTGAAGTTGACCTGGGAACCATAAATAAGCCTCCCGAAGTGCTATCCCATCCCTTTGCCGAAAAAATGGAAACTCCCGATATTCCTGCCGATCTTTATGACAGGGCAAGGGTGACGGTGGTGCTGGAAACCACCCGCAGGTTGAAAAACCTTGCACCGGATGTACCGCTGATTGCAGGAATGGAAGGCCCGGCTACTTTGGTCTACCATCTTATAGGAGGACAGAATTACCTGAAGTGGGCTCTTTTCAAACCTGATATCTTCAGGATGTATATCAGGAAAGCAACCTGCATTTGTGAAGGGTATGCAGAATTACTTTTTGAAGCCGGAGCCGATGTGATCTGCCTGGATGATACGGTTGCCGGGCCGGAAACGCTCGAATGTCTGTTATTCGAGACCCTTATCAAACCGTCATATCAGCATCTTACCCATTCCATTGAAGGACCGGTTGTTATGCATATGTGCGGTAATACGACATCCATCCTCTCCTCACTGGCAAACTGTGGTTTTGAGGGAATAAGTATTGAGGAAAGTGTCAGTGTAGCTGAAGCAAAATCCCAGATCGGCTCAAGGACCATCCTCATAGGAAACATATCAACGACAAATACCCTGCTTTACAGTACACCAGAAGAAGTTGAGGAGGAAGCATTCAAATGCCTGGAGGAGGGGGTGGATATACTGGCTCCGGGTTGCGGTCTTGCACCTGAGACCCCGGTTGTTAACATCAGGGCGATGGAACAGGCAAGAGATAAATATCTGAATAATTTTGAATAAATTATAATTTCAAGATTTACAATCTGTGTCATAGAAAATTTTTTGATATATAAAAAGACGGTTTTGTTTTTAGCAGTGCTAATTAGAGAATGCGCATTTCAAAGATATAATAAATTATTGTCACCATACGCATTATCTATAATTTAATATCAAAAAGAAAGTATAAACTACAAGAAGTAATAATATAAAGCCTATAACAATTTTATATGTCTTTTCCATATCAACCAGTCCTTTTGATCTTTATTCAAACCCAATATGCAAATCTTTCTTAAAATATATTAATAATATGTAAAAAATTAACTGCATATGTTTTCATTCTTTCTTTATCCCCACTCAATTTACTCCAGAGGCACAATCAGACAAGCTTTAAGTATTCTCAAAGCCAATATTACCATACCTTTGGGGATACGGAGTTCAAATCTACTCTGAAAGTTTCATTTAAATAAATCCAATATTTTTTGATATCTACATCTTCTTCCATAGGATCCGCATTATAAGCATTTTGTGTCCATATCATCGAACTATCCCTCTTCGATTGGACGATTCCAGTATTTCTTCAATTCTATAGTCTTCAAACCTTGAAACCCTGTATCTTACAGTATCTCCTATTTCTGCCATATTGAAATCTTCTCTGCTGGCATAGTAAGCATAAGTTTGCCCTTTTCTTACATCATTGACAGGATCATCAGAACTCACTTGTATGGAAACAATATAGTCAATGCTGACATATTTCATATCCATCTGTTCGTGCAATGAATCGTTGATGAAGACATTCCTGTCCTCTGGAGAGAAAAACTGCTCAAAGTCTTTATCCTCTACAAGTATCCAGGGTTCGCCCGGAACTTGTCTGTTCAACAAAATAGTAGCTCCGGTATTTCCACTCATCCTTCCGTTAATCGCTTTGGTTTCAACCACGCCTTCCACCTCAACAGGAATCACATAATAAAAGAACAACAGGAAAGCTATTGTGAGCATTAATAATAGTATCCTATTCAATTTTTCCATGTGCCACCAAATTTCTAAAAATTGAAATATTACTGCCTTTTGGCAGCAATATTTTCTTAATTATAGCTGATGTATGGTGAAGACGTAGTGGACAAAATTTTAGAACTTAGAAAACTTTCTCTAAATATGCCTACACCTTTGACATCCAGTATTTTGTAGTTTCCACTACTATGTTGATTTGCACTACATGTACTCCCCGGGTTCATACCTACAGTAGAAGTCTTAGCAGTATCACTATTACACGTAATCTTCCATTCAGCAATGTCTGTATTTGTACTGCTATAGCATTCTGTCGATACATCTGGTTGAGTATATGTCCAAGTAAGTCCTGCCGAAACTCCCCCAGATCCTCCGGTTATAGTTACACTTTGTGATGTTTGTCCTGTGTATGGTCCGTTTGGCCTATAACTGTACAATTGTGGATTTCCTAAATTACCATCGCACCATTCTTGTTTAGCATAACCTACATCGTTTTTCCATGAAGATGGAGCAAATGCACGATAGCCCGGTTCAAGTCCAAATTCTTGAACAATAGCAAACCAATCTACTGTACTGCTACCGTCATTGTAAAGACAATATAATTCATAATTATTTGTTACTCCTCCATAGGGAGATAAATAATAATCATCATAGAATCTGCATGGATCACTCCATTGCGCTCCACTTTCGGATGAAGTTGGGCTTAAGTTATTGGAAATGAGTTCTGAATCAATATTTGTTTCTGCTTTTTCAAATTCCAAGACTTCAGTATTGTACCACGTTTTTGCCCTTTCCCGAATCTTAGACACGGACTTCTCATCACCAGCAATTCCTACATATTGACTTGTTGTTCCATCATCATTAATTCTAAAACAGTATGCTACAATGCGCCCTCCTTCCGGAACTTGGGGTACTGAGTATATTATTGAATTGTTTGCAGTTCCCTTCTCTTTTCTGTAATTATTGATTACTGTTTCTCTTGTCCCATTTAATTCTTTTATTGAAATTGGGTTTGAGAAATTTTGCACCATACACACAAATTTTTTGTCTTGATGTGAATGTACTATCTTATCATCTAGTGCTTCATCAGTACTTTGAGCACTCACAGCCGGCACAAATGCCATGCTCACCAGCAACATTGCGACCAGCAGTCCAAATCCAAGTTTGTTGTTCTTTTGCATTTTATTCACCTCTTAGTTTGCCCAAGAGGCAGAAGCAAGCAAGTTTTAAGTACCCTCAAAACCAATATTACCATGCCTTCGGGCGATACAGGGGTTCAACTATTCTCTGGTGGGTTGAGTTGAACCTCACATTGTAAAATAATCTAACTCCTATATATACTCTGGTATTATGTATACATGTGTTACCCATTGAGCTAACACATAATAATGTGATTCTCCGGATCTGGATGCTACTATCCAAAAAATATTGCGGAGATGTCAGATTAAGAAAGCTGACAAAAGGACCCTCTAGATTTTAATTTTAAAAGAATTTCAGGTAAAGATAAAGTTCCAGAATAAGGATTACAGGAATCCCCAGTTTGAACTTCCAGCGGCGAACCTTATGCCTGAAGATGTACATGCCTGCCAGGATACCCGCGCTGCCCCCTGCAAAGGCGCAGGTGAAAAGGAAGTTCTCCGATATGCGGTAAGATCCCTTTACAGCTTTTCTCTTATCAATTCCCATTATCCCAAATGAAAAAAGACTGGCAAGGCCAATATAGGCCAGTATCAGGTGTTCGAGGACAGACATGGGTGTCACATTGATTCCGGAGCACCCATGCCCAGGGTATCCAGTACATTGGCCAGCACTATCCGGGCACAGTCCACAAGACCCAATCTGGCATTCCTGAGTTCTTCAGTTTCGGCACCCAGTACAGGAGAGAACCGGTAGAACTGGTTGAAAGCATCCGCCAGATCCCTGCCATAAATAGCGATTATGTGAGGTTTGAGATCGTCTGCAGCCTGTTTCAATACTTTATCAAATAAAGCAATTTGTTTTATCAGGGTAACCTCGGATTCATCGGTCAGTACTGAAGCATTGGGTTTTGACGCAGGATCCCATAATCCTTCCTCACCAGCCTTTTTGAGGATACTGCTTGCACGGGCATGGGAATATTGTATAAAGGGCCCACCCTGTTTTTCAAAATCCAGGGCCGCTTTCCAGTCAAACACCGTGGATTTTTCCGGAGAAACCTTGATTATATCATACCTGACAGCACCGATACCGACCATACCGGCCACCTCTTCCATAAATTCAGGTGACATTTCTGGGCGGCGTTTTTCAACTTCCTCGAAGGCTCTTGCTTGAACCTTGTCCAGCAATTCATCAGCGGTGATGAACTGACCCCTCCGGGTACTCATGGAACCCTCGGGCAGGGATACAAATTCAAAAATTACAATTTCAGGCTCCTTTAAGCCGACAGCGTTGAGGGTGGCTTTGAGCTGGCCTGAGATAAGTTTGTGATCCGCTCCCAGAATATCAATTATCCGATCTGCCTGCCTGGCTTTCCATTCATGATAGGCAAGATCCCTTGTAGTATAAAGGGAAGTACCATCACTGCGCTGCACAACAAGGGTTTTTTCAAATCCGTAATCGGAAAGATCCACCACAAGGGCTCCATCATCCACATAAGTGCGACCGGTTTTTCGGATTTTATCCACAATATCCGACACTTCCCCCGAGCGGACAAAACCGGATTCATTAACAAAAGAATCATGATGGACATTCATACGAAGTAAGGTACTGCGGATACCTTTTACAGCAAGGTCCACGGCTTCATCAAAGCGTTTTATGACCTCCTCATCCCCGGATTCCACCAGCTGCATCAAATTATCGATGTGTTCAACCAGCTGGGGATTATCTTCAAGCCGGGCATTGGCCTTGATATATACATTGGCAATAGCATGATCCGATTTGAGATCGGGATCCATTTCGAAATGTTCCAGGGCCCAGGAGACTATAGCAATCTGCCTGCCCATATCATTAACGTAATACTGGGCATCCACATCATAGCCGGTTTTTCTCAGAATCCTGGTCAGAGTGTCACCTATTATGGAATTGCGTATGTGGCCCACATGCAGGGGACCATTGGGATTGGCAGAGGTGTGTTCCAGCAATATTTTTCCTGAATAAAAATTCCCGCCAAAATCTTCCTTTTTGCTCCTGACTGTCTCAAAGGTACGGTCAATATAGGTTCTACTGGCCTTTATATTGATGTAGGGGCCGGTAGTCCCAATACTTTCGATCAGACAATTTTTTCGAAGCTGGACATTTTCCACGATCTGGTTTGCTACTTCCACCGGACTTTTCCTGACAACCGCGGCCAGCTTGAAAGCAACCCTCGAAGAGAGATCTGCGTGCTGGGAAGGTTCGGGGGCTATCTCCACCGGTTCAAAACCCGCTCTTTGTACGGCATTTTCCAGTACCGATACTACCTGGTTAACAAATTCAAGATACAAATGATCACCTTACATACCTGTATTATACCGCAAAATCGCAACAATACCGCCAAAAGCATTGAGAAGCTGGCCACCTTCTTCAAAATCAGTTGATATGAAAGCCACCTCACTTCCCATCTGATCGCTCAGTTCCGAGAGTTCATCCACAATATCTATCCTTTCGACAACTTCCAGGGAAGAGCCACATTTGGGACAGTTGCCAAAATCATTTACACTTTCCTGATCCGGTTGGTTTTCCCGGGTTATATTGTCTTCATAATCCCCGGTAGTGCACCTGACCTTAATTCTTTCAGACCTCAGATCCTCGGATATCAACAGTTTTTCCACGGCCCCTATCATCAGGTTCTGACGCACTACTTCCTCACCATAGGCAGCCTTTCCGGAATCAGATACCAGTTCCCTGAAAAACTTTTGCATCAGGTTCTTTTCCACCATCAGGTCCAGGTCCTGCAGCCGCTCACTTGCGGCATTGACAAGTTCCTGCAATCCTGATTCATCGGTGTAGGCCACATCAAAGAGGCCCAGTATTTTCTTTTGCAGCTCATGATGCAGGAATTCTCCTGATTGGAATTCTTCCTTGGTTGGGGACGGCCCACCCAGCAATATTCCCTCAAAATCTTTCATATCAACCGTCATGAAGATCTCACTGGCTGCATCTCCTATACGCTTGTAGAAATCATGTATAGCTATGAGCCTCAACTGCTGGAAACGCTGAGCACTCTGACCACCTTTTCTCTGTTTACCCGGCACCGTTGAGGTAAGATTTCGGTAGGATTCGGTATGTTTACCTGTAAGTAAACCAATTGTGGCTTCCCTTCTGTCAAGCACAAGCAAACCGTAGGTCTTGGCCTCCTTGAGCATACCTTCCAGCGGTTCGAGGAAAAAGGAAGAATCACAGTGATACTTGTAGATGGTAAGAGGTTGTGGAGGTTTTATGATCGTGGTTTCCATATTCGTTTTGTCCGCACCTACATCCACAGCTCCGGTAAAATAGACGATACCGTTTTCCGGGATCTTGAGATATTTAAGTCGGGAAAGCAGCGAATCAATCGCAGACTGTACATTGGTCCTTGTGACCTTGGATTTTATATTGGAAGCCTGACTGTGTTCAGTCTTAAGCTGTGAGGTCACATCGGACAGCTGTTTGTCAGGCGGTATGTAAAGGGATATGAGTTCAGTACCCCTTCCCTTTTTATTTCGGAGGGATTCAAGTTTTTTCTTGAATTCATATTTTTCATGAGCAGATTGTTCGGCCATTGTAAGGATACTCCATAATCAAAAATTAATCAAAATGTCGGGATATTCGCTATGCTCTAGGCTTACCATATAAGCCATTATTATAAATATAAGTTATGACAGTGCGTCAAACGGGTAATTTAGAAGCGATAAATTTTCCATCACGACAAAGCATGACAACACGACTTATTTCAACCTGATCGGTAACTTCATAACCCAATTCATAGCCGAGCTGATTTGCAAAATCAAAGACTTCTTCATGATCTGGCATGGCATCCCTTTCAAGCCGGTTTCTGGAAAAACCCAGGTGCATATAGGCTTTGACTTCAATAATATCAGGCTGTGCCTTTCTGATAAGGTCCGCATAACCTTTCACATCAAACATATTCACACCCTTGATTAAGGTAATACGAATAGCAGTCCTGCATTCTTTATCCTTAAGGACACTGAGGGATTCATTTATGTTATCCCACAAGCAGGGGTCCTTTGGAGAACAAACCTCCAGATAGGTCTGCCTGTCAGGAGCATCCAGGCTCATGTAGAGTTGGGAAGGTTTAATACGTTTGACCATTTCAACAACAGTGCCGTTGGTTACCACAAAGGTACTCACGCCTCTGCTGCGAAATTCTTCGATCAGTTCATCAAGATAAGGATAAAGGGTGGGTTCACCGGATAGGGAGATAGCCACATGTGCGGGTTCATTGGCCTGTTTCCACAATTCTCTTGAGGCAAAACCTCCAAAACCCGAAATGAGGTTGCGCTGACCTTCTATTGAAGACCCCATTATTTCCACTGGAGAATCCCATTTTGAGGGAGTTGGGACATCAAGCTCAACCGGCCTCCAGCAGTGCAGGCAACGCTGGTTACAGCACAGGGTAGGAGTCATCTGCAAACATCTGTGGGAATCTATCCCATAAAAACGGGCTTTATAACATTCTCCTTCCCCACGCACAGCCCTTCTCATCCACAGACATGTTTTGACAGCTGAATGGGATCCTGCAAGTCTGTATCCCTGTTTTTTTATTAATGTATCAATATCAGGTAATAAATCTGAAGCCATCCGGACTAACTCTTAACTGGCATTATATAAAATGCACGTTCAAAACTGCAGCATGGTCGGTTGGAAAGTGGCAAGATCAACCACCGGCACCCTTGCAGGTTCGGGTACCACATTCACCCGCTTCTGGAATTCGGTCTGGTCCTGCCAGGTTCCTGAATTGATAAGTAGGGTCCCCCTGTACTGCTTCACCCCTACGGTATGGACATGTCCACAATGCAGTATATCGGGTATGTGATCAATCACAAAATGGTCAGTCTTCTCCGGGGCTATAGAAACCCTGCTGCCATAGGTAGGGGATAGATGGCGACGCTTTACCATTTCCAGCATTGCTTTTTCCGGTTCACTGTAGGAGAGTCCCTGTATACTCGCCACAAAATCATCTATTGAGCGGCCATGGTACATCAGCACAAGTACACCATCCAGATCCACCAGAGCAGGATTGCCCACGAATTTTATCCTCGGATCAAACATTTTCCTGATACGCTCCGGGAATGTGGGCTGGGGTTCGGCCTGGCGCACAGCATCATGGTTACCAGGACCAATAACTACTGTGATATCAGAAGGTATCTGGTTAAAATAGTGGGCAACTTCCTCATACTGATCATAAATATCCGGTATGGTAAGTTCTTCTTCCTGTCCTGGATAAATACCCACCCCATCTACAATATCACCGGCAACCACAATATAGCGTAATTGCTGTGCTATTTTGTTAAGCTCCGGGTTTTCCGATTGCCTCTTGACAAAAGTCATGAAATCTTCCCATTGCTCCTGCAGGAAGGTATTACTGCCTATATGCACATCTGAAATGAAAAGAGCTTTTCCCTGGCTACCGTTTTTAGATAAACCCATATTGGGCAGATCCGGAAAAACAAGTTTTTTGGCTATCAGGAGTTTGCCGTCATTGGTGAGATTGCCACTTACTCCCACCACATCATCCAGGACAAGTTTGTTCGATTGCTCATAAATATCCTTATCATTCATACTGAAAAGGACCTGGAAGGAACCCGTAGGGTCTTCAAAACGTACCAGCCGATGACCATTGGATGTATTTTTAATCTCCGATACCATACCGATTATGGAAATCTCATCCCCGGGCACACGTCTGTTTCCTTTCAGGCTTTCCATGGGTCTGGCATTGACCCTGCCGCGGATCATCTCACTCAGCCGGCTGTAACGGTTGCGGAAATACTGTACAAATTCCATGTATTCCCCCACACAGGTGGAACAATCGGTTATATCGCAAAGCACCGAAATAGGATTTGCAGAATTTGTATTTGCAACAGATTCTTTGCATGGAATCTCTGCTTCCCTTACTTCTTCAAATCCCGTGAAATCAATGTCCTCAACATCTATTACAAATACAGAATCATCCACACTTCCCAGTATGTGATTTATAAGAGCACGAGGATTGTTGTGAGAAGTTATAAGCTCGGCTGCCTGAGGGCTTACCTGGTAGCCTGCTTCAAGCAAATCGGAGAGAAGAGACATTTCTTGCATTACAGACCTCTGTATTGATAATGTAGTTACAAGAATTTTCCTGTATAACAATACTTTGGTAAACATTATTCTACTAGAAATAAACCAATAAGTTTAACTTGATACAGACAAATTTGGTTTGTCAATTTGGAGAAATATTCATGGATATCAGGGAAATAATTGATACTTTTAAAAACCGCGATAATTTTTGGGTGGGAATCATCCGTGACGCTTTATCAGTACTGGTTATTCTTGCACTTATCGGCGTCCTCTCCCAGCTATTTTTCGGGTTATGGACTCCAATGGTTGCAGTGGAGTCGGGAAGTATGGAACCCCACATGTACAGGGGAGACATAATCTTTATCGAAGATCTGGACAGGACACAGATAGAAACACTCCGGGATGCACCTGCGGACTATATTTCATTTGGAAAAAAGGGAGATGTCATCTTATACCGACCCTACGGCCAGAAGGGGGTGACCCCGGTAATCCACAGAGCAATGTATTTTGTTGAAGAAGGCGAACCAATGTGGGAAGGGGGACCCGAAGCTCCACATGAAGGTTACATAACCAAAGGGGATAATACAAAAACAAATAGCTACTATGACCAGCAGGGCCAGATCAGTTATCTTTCTCCTGTAAAAGAAGAATGGATTATCGGTGTTGCCCGTTACAAGATTCCATATATTGGACATATCAGGTTACTATTGTCCTGATATATCTCTAAAAAAAAAGACAGGTTACACCTGCTTTATATATGGCCCCAAGATCATATCTTTATAAGCACTTCCGGCAGGAACCTTTGGATAAAGTACTTCTTCCCTGTCCGTAAGAATTTCCAAAAAACAGGGGCCCATTGCTTCTAAAAAGGTATTTATTGTCTCTTCCAGTACTTCTCTTTCAGTTATCCGTGCCGTATAATTGAAACCAAAGGATTGTGCAATTGCTGCAAAATTTACATCTTTCTGTCTTTCAGTTCCCGTCCGTATGCCTGCATATGCAATATCCTGCAGATTCAATACCATACCGTCACTTCTGTTGTTTAGTAACAATATCTTGATAGGTAAACCCAAAGATGCAATAGTGTGCAATTCCCCCATATTCATTCTGAAACTACCATCACCATCTATTGCAATAATCTTATGATCGGGATTTGCATAGTGTACCCCAATAGCAGTAGGTATAGCAAATCCCATTGTGCCAAATGAGCCCGAAGTCATGAAAGAGTTTGGTACCTGCATGGACAGATATTGGGCAGCAAGCATCTGATGGTTGCCTACACCAGTTGTTATTTTAACATTTTCATCGATACAAGCAGATAGTATATCCAATACTTCTGCAGATTGTATCCGGTCAGATGTCCTGTTATAATCCAGTGGCCAAGATTTTTTAAGTTCTCTGGCACGTTGTCTCCACTGAGCAATCTCTAATTTTATATTGTGTTTTTTTGCATAATCCAGCAGGTCCATAAGAGCTGTAGCACCATCCCCTATAAGTGTAAATTTCGGGAATCGTTCAATCTTTATCTGATGCATTTTTTCCGGATTTATATCGATATAGGCTATATCAGCTTCTATCCCAAAACCTACCTTTTCTGCAATCCTGTCATCCCATCTGACCCCAATCGCAAAGAAAAAATCATTTTCCTGGATGATCATATTTGCATAAGGTGTACCGAACATCCCCAGCATTCCCAGATTTATGGGATTTCTTTCATCCACAACCCCTTTTGCCATCAAAGTATTAACCGAAGGTATATTAAAATACTCATTGAATTGTCTTATTGCCTAACTTGCTTTTCTGGAATTCAGCCCTCCTCCCAGATAAAGCAAGGGTTTCTTAGAATTTGCCAGCAGCTGGAAAAATGCCTCGCATTGTGCTTCATTCAAATGCCTATCATCACGATAACTTTGATCGAATATAGTGACATCTATTGCCCCGTATTCATGCATTTTTTGCTGCTTGTCAAGGGGGAAGTCTATGACCACCGGACCGGGTTTTCCAGATTTTGCAAAGTAATAGGCATCCTTGACTATTGATTCAACATCTTCATCATTTGAAAGCTGGATTACTTTTTTAGCAGCATCTCCAAAAATACCCTTCACGTTAATGTGCTGGAAAGAATCAGTGCCTATCTTATGTTCCGGTACCTGACCGGCAAACACAAGCAAGGGGATACTATCACCATAGGCATCTGCAACACTGGTGAGAGTATTTGTGATAGCTGGACCTGAAGTAACCATGGCTACACCGATACCTTCTCCCGACCTTGAATAACCAGCCGCACTGAAAGCTGCGGATTGTTCGTTTGAATTGATAACAATCTCAATACTACTTTTCCGGAGGGCGTGGAATACCGGAAGGATGGCTGCACCTGTATAACCAAAGATATGTTTGATTCCAAGATCTTCTAGGCTTTTGACTAAAACCCCTGCCCCGTTCATTTCTTTCATTTTCAACACTTCCTAGAAAGAAATTAAACCGGCACAAGATACAAAATGTATTCATGAATAATTAATCCAAAACAGCGCACTTGAGCCAGAATAATTTCTTCACTTCTCGCTCAAGCTGATGGCACTACCACTATTACTACACATTTTGCACCAAAATCATAGTTAGTGGTGGTAGTTAACATTAAAAGAAATGAAGCTTAATTAATATTTAGTTATTCCGGTTTAAAGATGCATCTGGGCTGTCAGAACCGGTTTGAAATCGGCCAGCATATTGAGGCGATAATCTTCAAGCAATACTTTTTTGGTGCTTTCAACAGGCACACTCAATACGATTTCCTTGGTACGGCCATATCTGCCCTTGCTCACGACTATAGCATTGAGGATACCCAACATATCAAGTTCTGAGATGAGATCGGTGACCCTTCTCTGGGTCAGGATATCGGTATCAACATTGCGGCATAACTGCCTGTAAACGTTATACACTTCACCCGTTGTCACATTACGGTGGCCATTATTACGTAGCAGCATTACACTATAGAGAGCGAGTTTGGATTGGGTAGGAAGAGTACGTATAACTTCCACTATACGATCCACTTCGATCTTTTCCTGAGCCTGCCTGACGTGTTCTTCCTCGATTATGTTCTTCTTCTCACGCTCAGCTATTTCTCCGGCAACCCTCATAAGATCAAGAGCACGCCGTGCGTCCCCGTGTTCCTGTGCCGCAAAAGCAGAACATAGAGGAATTACCATATCATCCATACTGTTTTCCTTATAAGCAATAGCAGCACGCTGCCTGAGAATATCACTTATCTGTTCGGCATCATAGGGTGGAAAAATAATTTCCTCCTCTCCCAGAGAACTTTTCACACGTGGATCCAGAAATTCAGTGAACTTCAAATCATTGGAAATACCTATCATGCTTACCCGGGCATTTTTAAGATCCGTATTCATCCTAGAAAGATTATAGAGTACATCATCCCCTTTTTTTATCAATTTATCAATTTCATCAAGAATTATTATGATTACCTGTTTGCGGGTATCCACTGCCTCTTTAAATCGGAAAAAGACCTGATCTGTAGGCCATCCTGTCATAGGGACATCTTCACCGAATTGTTTTGCAAGATTAGCCAGTAACCTGTACTGTGTATCTATTACTTCGCAATTTATGTACAGCACATTACATTGTACATTGAGATGATCACTTTTCCTTTCAAGTTCAATACCCACATATCTAGCAACAGCAGTTTTACCTGTACCTGTCTTTCCATAAATGAGAATGTTAGAAGGTGTATGACCCTTCAAAGCTGATACCAGTACCGTAGCAATATTATTTATCTGGTTACTACGATGAGGAAGATTTTCCGGTGTATACGCAGGTCTCAACACTTCCTTATTCTTAAAAAGGGATTCTGTCTCCAATAACTCTTCAAATAACCCATCAAGTGAACCATTATCCATCCAAACACCTTCGATTTGTAATATGCCAATACCGTATAATCGTTTTTTTTAGTAGATTGAAACCAAAGCGGGTACCTCCTCTTAGCAATATTTGGTATATGCAAAAGGACGTAATTTTTCCTCTGTTAGTACTCTAATGGAAATATAGGTATCTATTCTTAACAGTTATGGTAAAGACCCCTTTGTTTCAACTGCACCTATAAAATAAATTAAATATTCTGGATTGATATTAGAAATGTTTAAATGACAAAAAAGGTAGACCCCTTTGTTTCGCTTGGAAAGTTTATAAAGGGGAGAGACCCTATGGTTTCAACTGGAGATAGGAAAAAATATGAAATACATATTTTTAATATGTTGAAAAAATATAGCAGTGTAAGTAGAGAGGTTTTAGTATATAAAACTTTGTTTTACAAAAATCCCTTTTTTCAAATTGAACTATGTTTCCAATAGAAACTATGGGGTGCCCCTCTAGCAATTCCTGAAATTTTAAAAATCTGAAAATCAAATCTAACTCAAAACGATTATAATTAAAAAGCTCTTCTAGGAAAAGGATTCCCATGTATAACAATGGCATCACAAGAGATTCAGTTCTAAAGGAATTATCTCAAAAAAAAAACAGGGATAGTGATTACAGGAAAGTTCTGAGTTCCATGTGCACCTATCCTCATGAAATAGCATAGCATGCTCATTGTACTTTCATCGAAGCTAATATGGGAGATCCAGGTCTTTTTCAGGGAACCTTTGAACTGGAAGAACAGGTCGTAAAGATGCTGGGTGATATGTTACATCTTCCGGATGCCTGTGGTTATATCAGTACAGGAGGTACTGAATCAAATATCCAGGCTGTAAGAGCTATGCGTAATCGTAATAAATCAATTGTAAATCCTAACATTGTTGTTCCTGATTCAGCTCATTTTTCCTTTGATAAGGTTGGTGATCTTTCAGGTATAGATATACGCAGAGCGACTCTTTCTGACAATTTACAGGTGGATCCGGATGCAGTTAATTCCCTGATAGATAGCAATACCGTAGGATTGGTGGGTATAGCTGGTACTACCGAGTTTGGGCAGGTAGATCCTCTTGAAACCCTTTCTGGCATAGCTATCGAAAAGGGTTTACCTTTCCACGTAGATGCGGCTTTCGGGGGCTTTGTGCTGCCTTTCCTCAAACCTAAATATAAATTTGATTTTGAAATTGCAGGTGTATCTTCTGTAACAATAGATCCCCACAAAATGGGTCTAAGTACCATTCCTTCAGGAGGATTGCTTCTGCGCCACAGTCTTGATCTTGACAATCTGACGGTAAAGACCCCTTATCTTACTGTAAGCAGTCAGTATTCCCTGACAGGTACCCGTAGTGGAGCAGCTGTAGTATCCACTTACGCAGTTATGCGCCATCTTGGAAGGAAAGGTTATGGTGCCATCGTACAACGATGTATGGATATGACTGACAGGCTTGTTGCAGGAGCTAGGAATATAGGAATCCAGCCGGTGATAGAACCGGTGATGAATATCGTGGCTCTGGATGTAGAGTCACCAGTTGAAATCCAAAACAGACTTTACGAGGATTTTGGATGGCGTGTTTCTCTTACGAGAAATCCGCAGGCACTAAGATTGGTTATCATGCCCCATCTGGATAATGAGATTATAGATATGTTTCTTGCGGATCTGGATGCAGTTGTAAACCAATCTTGAAAATAAAAAAATAAAAAGGGTGCTTGGTATCACGGTTGAGGGGATGATCGATGGCACCTAGCCTTGAAACTTGTAAAGGCGTGTGCCCATCGAATCCGTGACTATTTCCCAATAGGTCTCCAGGGGTATATATCTTGAAACCAAGCGGTGTGAAAGTATTATTCGTCAGGTACTCATTTACATCACTAAAACTAAATAACTAAATAATAGGAACTTAAAAAGGTTCAGTTATGAAAACTTCTTTCAAAATCGGTAGTGTAATGGGTATCCCTATATTGATCCAGATCACTTTTCTTATTGTACTGTTTCTCTTTGCATTTGTTTTTTCAAGTGTACCCGAACCCTTTGGATTTGCAGATGTCCAGCCTGCCCTATTAGGTTACGGCCTGTCTCTCTTGACAACAATCCTCCTTTTTACCTGTGTACTCCTGCATGAGCTGGGCCATTCCTATATTGCAAAAAAGTATGGGGTTAAGATAGATAACATCACCCTTTTTTTGATAGGTGGTGTATCTTCCATGGAAGAGATGCCCCGTGAACCCGACCAGGAAGCAAAAATGGCTTTTGCAGGACCGTTTGTAAGTTTTTTGATTGGTGGTATCCTGTTTGGATTGAATTTGATTGTAGATATGATGGTTGCAGGTTATTCTACTACCATACCTTATCGTCTTGTCTATATCCTTGCTTCCATCAATATTGTAGTGGGGGCATTCAACTTGGTTCCTGCTTTCCCCATGGATGGGGGTAGGATTTTACGTGCATTTTTTGCCCGTCATATGAATTATATACAGGCAACCCGTAACGCAGCGAATGTCGGGAAATTTTTTGCTTTTATGCTGGCACTTTTGGGTATTCTTTCCAATCCCTGGAATCCCTGGCTTTTGTTGATTGCGGTATTTATTTATATGGGAGCTTCAGGAGAGGAACGTTCCACTGCTGTTACCCGTACCCTTGAGAATGTCATGGTAAAGGATGTGATGAGCAGTGATGTTATTTCAGTATCCCCTGAGATGAACTTAGAAGAACTCGTACAATTCATGTTTGAACACAAACATATGGGTTATCCGGTGATCCAGCACAATGTTTTAAAAGGTATTGTTACGTTTACGGATGTACATAAGGTAGCGCAAGTGGATAGGATAAGTACCCTCGTTTCCGATGTGATGACAAGGGATGTGGTTACTATCTCACCTGCCGAGAATGCATCTGAAGCCTTCAAGGTCCTGAACAATAATAACGTGGGCCGCCTTGTGGTAATGGAAGATGGAGAGATTATTGGCATCCTTTCAAGAACAGACCTTATGCATACAATGACACTTTTAAGTGAGTAAAACAGGGATTTTAATGGCTAATGACCCGTATATTACTGATTCCCGACAAGACACCATGAGCTATAACTATGAAAGCACCACCAGCTCTTCTGAAGTTCAGGAACACGACTTTTCAACAGATTCCACTTCTGAAAATGTGGCTCCTGCTCCTTCCAGGATAAGCTTGGTGGGAACGGCCCATGTTTCGGAAAAAAGTATCCGTGAAGTAAAGGAGACAATTCACAACCAACAACCTGATGTCGTTGCTGTTGAACTGTGTAAGGGCCGCTATGATGCCCTTAAGGGTAAAACCCAAACCTCGGATATATCTGTTAAGGAACTGCTTGCAGAGGGCAAGGTCTATTTTTTCCTGATCCACATGCTGCTGGCCCATGTCCAGAAAAGGATAGGCAAGGAAATGGGAGTACAGCCCGGTGCTGAAATGTTAGCTGCTATTGAAGCAGCAGAAGAAATTGGGGCGGATGTTGCCCTTGTAGACCGTGATATCCAGGTAACTCTCCAGCGTTTCTGGGGAAAAATGGGTTTGATCGAAAAAACAAAAATGATAGGAACCCTGATAGCTGCAGCTCTGGGAATTGGAGGCGGTGATGAGATCGATATCGATAATATCACCGAACAGGATACAGTTACAGTCCTGATCGAGGAATTACGTCATACCTCCCCCAGTGCTGCAGAAGTACTTATTGATGAAAGGGATGCCTACATTGCAGGCAGTCTGGCAAGAACGGCTGCAGGTGGCGGTAAGAATATAGTGGCTGTTGTGGGTGCGGGTCACAGGAGTGGTATCGAGAAATATCTCTCCGACCCCAGGACCATACCCCCGTTATCCTCGCTGGTAACCCTGCCCAAGAAACGCTTTAGTTTGATGAAGGTATTCGGTATCGGTATCGTGGCTCTGGCACTTGCTATCTTCCTTTTGCTTATCATTTCAGGTACTTCTATCGAACTTTTATTGATTGCTTTTGGGTGGTGGTTTGCAATAAATGGTACACTCAGTGCTCTAGGAACGATTATTGCAGGTGGCCACCCCTATTCGATTGCAACATCCTTTGGTGTGGCTTGGCTGACTTCCTTGAATCCCATGATGGCTGCAGGCTGGTTTGCAGGTATTGTGGAAGCAAAACAGCGCCATCCCACGACCGATGATCTCAAGGAAATAATGAAGCTTGAAACCTTCAGTGAAATGAAGAAGAATAATTTCTTCAGGGTAATATTAGTAGCTGGTCTTGCAAATATTGGAAGTGTAATCGGTAGTATAATTGCACTATATGTAGTCGTGACTATAACAGGACTTGATCCCAGAGATATTATTGAAGCGGGCCTTAATAACCTGATGATAAGACTTGGTATTTAAATAATGAGAGAAAAATAGGATATTTGGTTATTGTGCTACTAACATTTGAATAAAAAATTGTTTAACTTTAGATAGATTAAATAGGATAGACAATCTTGTGTTTCAACTAAATATATAAAAAGAGATATAGAATGGTCATATTAAACTAGACCATTCTATATTTTTCAATTAAGATACGTTTACAGTAAACCTATCATTATCAGTTGCTGTAGCTCCTGTTATTGCTTCAGTTGCAGAATCTCCGGCATAAAATTCAAAGTCATCTATACTATTGAATTTTACTTTTACCTTCATATTTTCATCGTATCCAAATGTATGAAGGTCCATCCAATATAATACTGTAGCAGGTCCATTAACACTTCCCCACTCTGGAATAATAGTCGATTCGCCATTTCCAAGATAATATACGTTGTCTGGCTCTTTGCCATCGTATACTTCTTTATATTCGACACCGTCTGGTATTTTTAAAAAATAGTTGCTAAATCCACCAGGAAGTACATAATTATCGATGTTTACATTAATTGTTCCATAATCATACTTGTTGTAAGAATACGTGTCAGGATAGATATCAATATCTGCATCTAAAACGATGTTTCTATTGAGGCTCTGGTTATCAATCGAATTATTTTTGCTCAATGAATCAGTTTGTGCACTCACAGAAGATACAAAAGCCATACTTACTAACAGCAATGTCATAAGCAACAGGCCCATTCCAGCTAATCTATTTTTGTTCATTCTTTGTTTACCTCGTTTGTTTACTCCAGAGGCAAAGCTACGCTTATGTAGTATAAACAGCAAACTTAGCGATGCCTTTGAGCGTACATGTGGGACTCAACGGTTCTTACAAGGTTCAAGTGAGCCCCACATTGCAACTTCTTATGTACAGTATTCTATAAATTAATAATCATAATGAAGATTCATCACTTGGGTTAATATTCATCTAAAAGATAAATCTCTGTAGAATCCCTTCATTTGAACAGGAACTGTGGTCCCGGTATATTACCAATATTATAGGTAACTTTAGTTGCGGGAAAACCAGTTCCAGATTTTCCCACTTTCCTCTCTGTCAACATCAGCGAGTGCAAATCGGTTTCCGCCTCTTGATAGGAACTTGTGCTTGTGAGCATCTGTTTTAACAATTTGATGATAAGGTTTGGATTGTAAGAATTTCAAATCATCAACATTCCTTTTTTTTGTATTAGCTGTATATCTGGCAGATTTTCGGCAACATCGTCATAGCTGGTGTATTTTTTCAACACCTCAACGATAACAGGAAGCGGGTCTGGACAGATTTCAGGCAGATCTGCCTCCTCTTCGAATTTTATCCCAAAGGCCAGTTGTTCTTCAGGGGGTGTTAATCAGGCATCAACTCCTTCTTTATTACCCCTTGCATCAATGCGATACCATCCACCGGAAGGAAGATATACGGCATTAAGAGTGTGAAGACAGAACGGTTCCCCGTTATCATCCCTGCTCAAACGCTGATAACAAATTCCACAAGGAATGGAGTTTGCCCTCAAAAAGGCTGCCATCAGGTGGCTTTTAGCATAGCAGTAACCTGTACCGTGTTCCAGAACTTCTGAGGCTTTTAAGGTAACAGGATTCATTTTGTAATCATTGTTGTGCAGTATTTCATCCCGCACCCATTCAAAACAGTGTCTGGATATTTCAACCGAATCTAGTATGATCAGCTGCAAGCTCCTTTGCCTTTTTAGTACCTCTGGGTGGTTCCAGTCGATTATTTCAGTCACTCTCAGGTAATCCTGCATATCTTCTCTATTTTTAATTTTGTTCACCTTCAGTTTGATGATATGGTCATAAAATATTTATAGTAATAAAAAAACTCTCTTTTAGAATATCGTGAAGATATTTTGGGGTTCAGTTTGACCTAGCAGTGATGGCTGAACCCCAGTGCCCTGAGGCAAAGCTAGGTTTGTTTTTTACGCTATATAAGCATGGCTTTGCCTCCTGAACTGAATAAATCAGGAGATAAAATAAATGCAAATAAATGCAAAATCTGGAGTGGGTATAATACTAACTGCAATGTTGCTGGTGAGCATGGCATTTGTGCCTACGGTGAGTGCTCAAGCAAATGAAAATGTGGGAGTAAAGGCTGAAAATATTGATTTCAGTATTGAAAAAGAATATGGTAAATTATTCCTAGAAAAAATGGGCTATTCTGCAGAATTGACTTCTTCAATTCCATTGAAGAATCTGGAAGGTAATGTTGAAGCTGTTGCTTTTTCGGTAAATAATGAAGGTTACATCATTATTAATGTAAACGATTTATCTGTGCCTGAATATTCAATGACAAGCGAAAATCCATTTGTTGACAAAAATAAAAACTATTACTACAATGGACCCCTTGCTTATGTTGAAGGAGAACTAAAAAGTGAAAGAATCAAAACTGCTTACATTTACAAAAAGGAAAGGGTGAATAAATCTAAGAGACTCTCTGAATTGAAGAAGATATTTATGGAAACTTCTAATGTTCAATTACTTTCGGGTGCAAGTGGTATTTTGAGCCATTCATTAAGGACTTGGGAAGACAACAATATTTATTGTGGTCCAATTGCTGCTGGAATCAATTTAATTTATTTGGATGATTACCTTGATAATGATTTTGTAGCCTCCGGTTATGAAAATCAGAATGATTTGCTAGATTTTATAACCAATGGTTATATTGATAATAGTGGGACGTATGCATGGCAATTAAGGAATGGATTGAACAGTTATATTGAAGATAGAAATCTTGCTAATGAGTACAGTGCTTACGCAATTGCTTTCGATTACAGTAAATTAATGTCTCTCATAGATGACGATAAACCTGTCGATGTTTCGACTAATAATCATCCAACTTTTGATGACCATTGGATAATAGCACATGGATACTTTGTACAGGATGTCCCATATGTTGTTCCGCAACCGTATATCGTGGTCAATAATGGGTGGGGAGATAACAATATCAATGTTCTTGTTGGTGACTATCTTATTAACCAAGTGTGGATCGAATAATTTTCCTGAAAATATTCTATTAGAATATTTTCTTTTTTATTTTTGGGGATTTAAAATGAGCAAAATAATGAACAGTTTAATTTTATGTTTAATCCTGTGCAGCACAGTAATTTATTCTGGTTGTATATCAAATCAAACTGAAGAAAAAAAAGTCACTGAACTGACAGATATCGATCAGCATATAATCACAAAAGTTTCCGTCAGGAATGGAATGAGTGGAGATTTGAGTACAACAAATGATAGAGTAAAAATAGAAAAATTAATCAGTCAACTTGATAGGTATTCATTGGAAGAAAAAGGTAATCAAGAGCCTATGTTCGGGTATCGTTATTCAATAAAATTTTACAGTGGTTCCAGTAAAATCTCAAATATAGTTATTGTAGATTCTAAAATTATGCAAGTTGATGAAGTTTACTATGATGTCATTAACTCACCTCTTGATCTTGTAACAATTGATAAACTTGTTGATTCAATGTAACTTCCATCGCTTCGTATATGCATGTAAGAATAACTTTTTCAGGAATGGTTCCACTGGAGCTGATAAGCAGCTGCTTCTCGTTGGGATTATCCCTGCTGGGTCTCTAATGTGGATCGTGTTTAGTTGCGGGAAAACCAGTTCCAGATTTTCCCACTTTCTTTTCTGTCAATATCAGCGAGTGCAAACCTGTTTCCGCCTCTTGATGATAATACGGAAATCCCGATTGTGTTCAGGTCACTCATGCGCTGGAAAGGGTTGGAACTTATCTGCATAGTCTGGATATGGTCTCTCAATACGAATACATGATAGCGGTGGATATTGCGGAATCTGAGCGTTAATTGTTTTTCCAGGATGGCAGTTCCTCCTGTATTGTAGCGGGAAAGCCCCAATAGGAAGGTAGGGGGCAGGACCAGCAGGGAGACCCATCCGTAGGGAACCAGCTGGAGCAATAAAACAATAACAATAGCCGGAACCAGTAAGCGTATAATATAGCGTTTCCTTGACCTTAATGGCAGAGGATGCATATTTTCAGGAATAATATATTCAGGGAACATGTTGTCCATGAATCTTGACAGTTCCCTTAAATTCAGCAGGGGATATAATGTAGTCACGTAATCCTGTTTTTCAGAGCTGCCTCCGGCAACTTCTGCATAGATCGAACACAGGTTAAGGGGCTGTCGCAGCAAACTATCCTTTACAGACAGAGCCTGGATTCGTTTCATATTCAGGTTGTATTCCTTCTGTTCAATAAGGCCGTAGGATATCCGGATATCATTTTCCTGGCGTTGCAGGGTAAAATTGGCGAATTGGACTGCAAAGACCAGGGTTGATATGATCCATGAAAGCAGCAATAATCCAAATATTAGTATCAGGAGTAGACTGATATTGATATTGTTCCGGGGAATTACCTGCTCAAGAATGAGTCCCATATAACTTTCAGGAATATATGGATAAAGCTGGGATAATGCAGCCGCTATAAGGGAAAAAAGTAACATGAACCTTCCTGAAGTGGCTCCTGCCAGAAGCAGGTTCCGTAGTGGGACATTGTAAGTATTTACAGTATCTACTTGTTCATTCCCGGTTTCTGATACTTCTGCATGATTTTTGCCGGATTCGTTTGTTGCATGGTTTTCTAAATAGGTCTTTATGTTCTGGCTTTCCTGCAGGGTTACAGCAGTGAGTGATAGTTCTGCTTCTGTACTGCCGGCTGTTTTGACATGTAAACTCGTGACACCCAGGAGTTTTTGTATAAAATTTGTGATTACATTAACCGTCTGGACTCTTTCTCTCTTGATTGATCTCTCTTTTTTAAACAGCAATCCCTTTCTTATGTGCAGGTAGCCGTTTTCATACTGATAGGTGAAAAAATACCATTTTGCTGTAGAATATGTAAGGGTTGCGATCAAAGCGATAGCAGCCAGAAAAGGAATGTCCACACTGCTCAATTCATCCCTTAGGGATAATGCAAAGAAGAACACCGGTGGTATTGCATATATTATGCTTTTGAACGTCTCCAGGATTATCATGACGGGATGCTGGCGCTTATATTCAGACATCTTCATCACTTACTTTTGCAAGAGCTGCTATTTCTCCCATGAGCTCTGCAGCTTTTTCCCTTGATAGAGCGGGAATGTAATGGTCTGTAGCAGCTGTGGAGATCCTTAATGTTGCCAGCCCGAAGAATCTCATCACAGGACCGTGTTCAGTATCAACATGCTGAATCCTGACCATAGGGATAAGGGTCCTTTTGATTATGAAAATACCGTTCTGGATATCTACTTCATTTTCTCTTATTTCATAGCGCCAGAAACGTATCCTGAGTTGTGGTGCAATTATTGCTGACCATAATGTGTATACTGTAACCAGTGCTATACCTATCCAGCCCCATTCTCGAGGTAAATCCCATGCAGGACTTATCAGAAAAATGTATGCTAATGGAATCGAAAAGGCGACAATACCTAGCAAGAGTCCGCTTACAAACCAGGATTTCAATGCACGTGAATCGATACATTCAGAAGGCTCATTTTCAAACATCATTACCGGATCCAAAAAAGAAAAAAAGAGGACCCCGGCTCATACGAGGTCATGGAGATTGAATTTGTAGGGGCCAAGGTTTCCGCCGTAGTTGCCTGCGGAGATCTTCTTGATACCAGGCACCTTTACGGATGCCTTTATACCGGCTGACATTGCGCTGGAAATTGCTTCTTCACTGATACCGTTGATAACGATCTCGTAAACTGCTCCCACACCTTCGGGGATCTGGGTATCCTCTATCTGGTCTCTGATGGAGGGGCAGAACTTTTCGTTTGCTGTTGCCTTGAGGAAAGTGTACTTGTTGGCACCTGGTTTGGAGCCGCTGGCCACTATACCACCGGGGAATGGAGTAATGGAGCCTTCTACCTTCTCTATAGCTTCAACTGCTGCTTCTGCGGCATTGAGAGCACTCATCTGGCAGTCTCCGAAGATGAAGAAGTTCCCTCCTGCTATACCTTTTACTCCACCCATGGAGTGTTCGGTAATAAAGTCACCTTCCATCATTGGAATCTTATAGGCCTTCCTGCCACCGACTTCGGTTTCGGATTCTGTACCGTCTGCGAAGAATTTGAGCTTGAAACCGGTGTCAAACTGTTTTTCAGCATCCGGGAGACCGTTGAACATTGCTGTTGTGGGAGCGGTCAATACACACTGGCCCAGTCTTTCCAGGAGCTGTTCTTCCAGGGACTTGTAGCCGAAGGTGCAGAGCTGGATATAAACACCAGGTCTTCCATCAGGGGTTTCATCAGGACTGGCAACCCTTTCGATACCGCCTTCTGCGGGACACATGATGACAGAGGTACCAAAACCTGTAGCTTCCTGTGCAGCTACCCTTGCCCATTTTTCGTTCACGGCTGTGATCAGTACTCTTCCGATCTTTATCGGGAATGCTTCTGCAAAAGTATCTTCGATTTCTACTCCGTTAATTTCCATAATGACACCTGCTCTTTAATTAAGGGTACAAGGGAGATACTGTTTGCAGTACAAATAGTCTTCGACATTGCTTTTTGTCTCATTCAAGGGTGAGGAATTTTGCATTGACTGCAACTATAACCGTACTCAGCGACATAAGTACCGCTCCTACAGCCGGAGACAGCAGGATTCCCTGTCCCGCCAGCACCCCTGCTGCAAGTGGGATGGCAATGGCATTGTAACCTGTGGCCCAGAACAGGTTCTGTTTCATTTTCCCATAGGTCTTTGCCGAGAGGTCCAGGACAGTTATCATATCAAGGGGATTGCTGCGTACCAGCACAATATCTGCCGTCTCCA